>JALYXE010000393.1 GCA_030947265.1 Acidobacteriota bacterium | reverse complement strand
TTGCCGGACTTTCGAGACTACGCGGTTGAGGTGCTGAAGCCTGCGACAATTGAAGCGGAAGCGACGCGCGTCATGGGTAGCTTCTTGCGCGATGTGATGAAGCTCAACGCCGACCAGAAAAACTTCCGCGTGATGGGACCCGACGAGACAGCTTCCAACCGGCTCAACGCTCTGTTTGAAGCGACTGACCGCGTCTTTGCCGATGAAATCTTGCCGACCGACGACCATCTTTCCAATGACGGCAGAGTGATGGAAGTCTTGAGCGAACACTTATGTCAGGGCTGGCTCGAAGGCTATCTGCTGACGGGGCGTCACGGCTTGTTCTCGTGCTACGAGGCGTTCATCCACATCATTGATTCGATGTTCAACCAGCACGCCAAATGGTTGAAAACAACTCGCGACATTCCCTGGCGGCGACCCATCGCCTCGCTCAACTATCTGCTCACATCGCACGTCTGGCGGCAGGATCACAATGGTTTCTCGCATCAAGACCCAGGCTTCATCGATCACGTCATCAACAAGAAAGCCGAAGTAGTCCGCGTGTACTTGCCGCCGGATGCCAACACACTGCTTTCCGTCACGGATCACTGTTTACGAAGCCGCAATTACGTCAACGTCATCGTCGCAGGCAAACAACCGGCATTGCAGTACCTCGACATGGACGCGGCGGTTAATCATTGCAGCGCCGGAGCCAGCATCTGGGAGTGGGCGAGCAATGACGACGGCGTCGAACCGGACGTGGTGATGGCGTGTGCGGGCGATGTGCCGACGCTGGAGACGTTGGCGGCCGTGGATATTCTTCGACAAGAGTTTCCAGAGTTGAAAATGCGCGTTGTGAATGTCGTTAACCTGATGACGCTGCAATCGGCGGGTGAGCATTCGCACAGTCTGTCCGACAAAGATTTCGATTCGCTTTTTACGACCGACAAGCCCGTTATCTTCGCGTTTCACGGCTACCCTTGGTTGATTCATCGTCTGACTTACCGGAGAACTAATCATCACAATTTTCACGTTCGCGGCTACAAAGAGGAAGGAACTACTACAACGCCTTTCGACATGGTTGTGCTGAATGACCTGGATCGTTTTCATCTGGTGATGGCCGTGATTGAGCGCGTCCCAAAGCTAGCGAATATAGGCGCGCACGCGAAACAACTGATGCGCGAAAAACTCCTCGAACACAAGCAGTACATTCGCAGCCACGGCGACGACATGCCGGAAATACGTGATTGGCGGTGGCAGCCTCAGAGTTCTGAGGCTGCATGAGAGCGAGGATGTTTCAGTTTTAAGCATTGTCGGTAGGTCTCTCGTGGGAAAGGATAGCATCGGACTACGACGTTCCGCATGGAGGATTGCTGATATTCGGGCTGATCGTGCTGACGCTTTCGTCCCTAATTGCGGCAAGGCTACGCGGCTTCAAGACCAATATGATAATCCCCTAAGGTAATTCGCCCATGAATGTTCTCGTACTCAACTGCGGTAGTTCCTCGGTTAAATTTCAGCTCATCTCGACCGATGTCGAGCGCATTGAGCAGAACACCGATGAGCGGCTCGCTCACGGGCTCATCGAACGCATTGGTGGCGAAGCCATCATCACACTCCTCGCGACAGCCAAACCGCCGCAACGCTCCACCGCGCCACTTCGTGAAACGCGGGCCGCAGTTGAGCTTATCTTGCGGTGGGCGTGCGCCGAAGAATCGGGAATTGAAGAAGTAAAGAGCGTGGCAGACATCCACGCCGTCGGACATCGGGTCGTGCATGGTGGCGAACAATTTAAGCAGTCCGTTTTGATTACCGATGAGGTCTTGCGGGGGATTGAAGATTGCATTGATCTGGCACCGCTCCATAATCCGGCAAACATCAAGGGTATCAACGCCGCGCGCGAAGTATTTGGCAAAGGATTACCGCAAGTCGCCGTCTTCGACACCGCGTTTCATCAAACGCTCCCTGAGCATGCTTATCTCTACGCACTGCCTTATCAGCTTTACCGGCGCCACCGCATTCGTCGTTATGGTTTTCACGGCACGTCTCATCGCTACGTCGCCTATCGCTACCGTCAATTGAAGAATATTCAGCGCGACCAGACAAACATCATTACGCTCCATCTCGGCAACGGGTGTTCGGCGGCGGCAATCAAAGGCGGCAACTCGATTGACACTTCGATGGGATTGACACCGCTCGAAGGCTTGGTGATGGGCACGCGCTCCGGCGACCTTGACCCGGCGATTATCGATTTCGTCGCTGCGAAAGAGGGCTTGTCGGCGCAGGAAGTAGAGACATTGTTAAATAAGCAATCCGGGTTGCTTGGGCTATCAGGCTTGACGAATGATATGCGCGAACTGCTCGACGAGGCGCGTGAATCAGATGATCGCCGCGCTAAACTCGCCATCGAAATCTTTTGTTATCGCGCACGTAAATATATCGGTTCTTACCTCGCCGCGATGGACGGCGCAGATGCTGTTGTGTTCACTGGCGGCATCGGGGAAAACTCTGCTGAAGTGCGCGCAAAAATCTGTGACGGGTTAGCTTGGCTTGGACTCGAATTAGATTCCGAGCGCAACCACGCGCTGACGGGCGGGCATGAGGGAGTCATCAGCAACGACGGTTCACGTCTCGCCGCTTACGTCATCCCGACGAATGAAGAATTGTTAATTGCGCGCGACACGGTGCGCGTAGTCTATGGCGTGCCGTAACGCTGAATGCGGCAGGGATGCCACATCATGTTTAATCAAACATAGTGGCTTAACCATAGCTCTGCTATCAGTCGCAGATAGCATCCGCCATCCTATTCTCCCTGCGGGTCAGTGTATTCAGCTTGATACGCTCTCCTTGTGGATAACATGATTCGACGACAGCGGCTGAATAACAAGGTGCGGGTGATGGGCAGAGCCGCGAAGTACAGTTTATGACTGGGGAGATGGAGGATGAGCACCGCGACAATGGCGACGATCAAAAGAGAACAGAGGGGAGCGGACGAGGCGCGTGCGTACCAGCAGACGATTGACGGGGTATTGGCTGCGCTGGGCACGGACGCGCGGCGCGGCTTGAGTGAAGCGGAGGCGCGGGCGCGGCTTGAACGTTACGGCAAGAACGAGTTGACGGCGGAAAAGCCCGTGCCCGCGTGGAGGAAGTTCCTCGCCCAGTTTCAAAATGTGCTCGTCATCCTGCTGCTCATCGCAACACTGATTTCGGCGGGGCTGTGGCTGTATGAACGCGAATCGGCGCTGCCTTATGAGGCGATAGCGATCTTCGTCGTCGTGCTGCTCAACGCCGTCATGGGGTACGTGCAGGAGTCACGGGCGGAGGAAGCGGTCGCGGCGCTGCGCCAGATGTCGGCGGCGCACGCCAACGTCATTCGCGACGGCGGGCGGCAGAGCATCCCGGCGACTGAGGTCGTGCCCGGCAAGCCCGATCTGTAGTTTTCGATCATCATCACAATCGGGCCTTGGTCGAGGCCATAATACCCTTGCGAAACCCAGCCTTTCTCTTTACGACTACTTGAAGTGAACGTTGGGTTATAGCTGCACTTGAATCCATATTTGCTGGTCATCTCGGGATAATTCTTGTTAATGCGTTCCAGCGATGGCAAAACCACTTCGGGCGCAAACGGTAGGGAGGCTGCGACGGCCCAAGGAGCTAGTGTGCCGTCGTCGGGACCGTAAGGAACGCTGCGCGCACGGTAATCATAGAAGCGGCGGGTTCTACCATTTATCCGCCGAACCGCTGGCCCAGGACCATCATTCGCTGTGATTCCCCAGCAATAACGGTCGTAGCCT
>JALYXE010000377.1 GCA_030947265.1 Acidobacteriota bacterium | reverse complement strand
CGCAGCCTGGTAATGTCATTAAGGTTCCGGCAAGCGGAAACCTGCAGAAAGAACTCGATGCGGCCCAATGCGGCGATACGATTGTAATCGAAGCCGGGACCGTGTTTCTCGCACCCTCCGATCAGGGCTTCGTCCTACCGGCAAAAAGCGGAGGTCCCTGCACGGGAACTATCGCCGATACAATCACGGTCAGAACAGCCAACATCGAAAGACTTCCGGCCGCGGGCCGGCGCGTGGAAATCAAGGACTCCACGAATATGGCGCGGCTGGTTACAGCAGGCCCACATCCAGCGATCAGCTTTGCGGCGAACAGCAAGTTTTGGAAATTTGTCGGCATCGAAGTCACGACGACTGCCAGCCCTCAGTACGTATCATTTCTGGTTTATCTCGGCACGAATCTGGGGCTTTCGCAACTGCCATCGGATGTCACCTTCGACCGCTGTTACATTCATAGCCAGGAAGATGGAACCAACAATGCCCATGCTACGTCCAGGGGTGGCGTAGACGTTGAGGCGATGCGAGTTACTTTTAGCGGGTGTCGGATTGCATTCCCCGGCGGCTACGCCGGTGCATCAAAGAGCACCGATGCGACGTACGCAATCTTAATGGTCGCCGGACCGGGGCCGATGACCATTGACAACTGCTTCCTAAATTCCTGGTTCTCTAACTTCTTCATGGGCGGCGGCAGCCTGTGGACAAAAAACACTGCGACGGTCCTGCCTGGTCCAACTATTTCCCAGGCACGTCTCTCAAATACTGCTAACCTCAACGCCGGAGACTTGATTGCTTTTCAGACCAGACCGGGATATTTCGAAGTAGCCAAGGTCACCGCTGTCAGCGGAAGTGTGGTGAACTATATGCCATGGGGCGGCAATATCGGACCAGGACTGCCCTTGAGTGGACCACCGATTTCTCCGGGAGGCGCGCGGTGGAATGGTCTCAACCCCGGACACGTGACAATCACGGGCAGCACGTTCTACATCAATCCTGTCATTGCTGCGCAGATTGTTTCGGAGATTGGCTACTATCCCAAGAACTTTTTCGAGATCAAGAGTGCGGAAACGCTTGACATGCAGGGAAATGAGTTCACCGGCTGGCCGGCGTGTTTCGGTCTGACAGTGCGCAATCAGACCGGGCCGAACGGCGCTCCCTCACCGTGGTCGCTAATCAGGAATGTAAGTTTCAAAAACAATCGGTATACGGACTTGTCTCGTCCCTTTGGTGCTCAATTGTTTGGCATCCAGTTGGAAGACAATATCGGTACGAGCCTGACAGGCGGCCACATCGTAATCGAGAACAATTTGTTTACGACGGGTGGTTGGATAGGAGACCTGATTGGTGGGAACGGAATAGTCTACCGACATAACACAATCATAAACAACGGCACAGGCTGGCCCGAGGGGCGCATGGCAAATGGCATCTATCCGGTTACGCAATTAGCCATTCTAGACAACATTATTTTCAACAATGAATACGGAATGGGTTGCCAGGCGCCTTATGCTCAAACCTGGACCACCTGTTGGCCCAACCTTCAATTGAAAGGGAATGTGTTAGTCACACTGCAAACAAATCCCTATCGACCGAATTGCTCAAACACCTATCCGGCCGGGAACTTTTGTCCATCAACTCAGGCGGCGATACGTTTCGTTGATCCTGCTAGCGGAAATTTTCGTCTGGCGCCCAACAGCCCATTCAAGGGGAAGGCAAGCGACGGTTCTGATCCGGGAGTCAATATGGACGCTTTGGAAGCGGCCTTCAGAGGTCGATAGGGATGACACAGCGAAACGCGACACCCAAAAAGAAATCTAGAAGTTTCCCGGTTATCATCCTTAGCGCTTTAGCCGCGATGTGCCTGCTGTTTATTGCCACGCAAGAGAATTGTGGTGCGTCACAGGTTCGAGCTCGTCGCACGAGTGGAGGCGCGAAGGAGATCAGATTGGGTCCGGGTGGGGACCTACAGGCCGCCGTCAAATCCGCGACCTTCGGCGACACGATAATTCTGCAGGCCGGCGCAACCTATCGAGGACCGTTGATCCTTCTCGATAAAGGTACGAGTTCAGGCAGCGATGCCGACTACATCACGATCCGCACTTCGGACCTCTCGGGCATCGCCAGGGAAGGAAATCGAATAACACCAGCGCACGCGGCCGCAATGGCGAAAATAGTGTCGCCGAGCAAACAGTCGGCAATTGGCACTCAACCGCAAGCGCAGCACTACAAATTCATCGGTATTGAATTCGCACCCGCCGCCGACGCGGACTATGTCTACAACATCATCGACCTGGGAGCTTCGGATTACACATCCGCGTCGCAGTTCCCACATCACATCGTCTTTGATCGCTGCTATGTTCATTCGACAGGTCTGAATAAAGCGCGCCGCGGGTTTGCGCTCAATAGCGCTGAGACCTCCGTTGTCAATTCGTATGTCTCTGGCTTTGCAGGTGATGGTGACGAGACGCAAGCCGTCGCGGGCTGGAATGGCCCAGGCCCTTTTCATATCATCAACAATTATCTCGAGGGTGGAGCGGAGGTGTTGTTGTTTGGGGGTGCAGACCCTTCAATAGCGAATCTGGTTCCGTCCGATATTGAGATCCGCCGGAACTATTTTCATAAGCCCGCAGAGTGGGAGGGACGGGCTACGGTCAAGGGAACGGTCGAATTGAAAAACTCCCGGCGAGTCATAATCGACGGCAATCTGCTTGAAAGCGGAATCCGGGTCACAGCTTTTGTGATCACAGTGCGCAACCAGGATACGAAAGCGCCCTGGAGCACCATCGAGGATGTTCAGATTACAAATAACATCGTGCGCCACGCCAGCACGGGCATTAACATCCTCGGACGAGACAACTACGCCCCGAGCCAGGAAGCCAAGCGTCTGAAGATCGCGAACAATCTTTTTGAGGATGTGGATAGTTCCGGTGAGATAGCCTACTTTCTTCAAATAAATGGGACGGACTCCGTAACAGTTGAGCACAATACCGTGCAGCAGGGCGGAAATATCATCACCAGTTACGGTGCTGCGGCCAGAAACTTTGTCTTTCGCAACAACATTGTACAGTTCAACCTTTACGGCGTGGCCTGCTCGGTAGAGCCTTCCACGTGCCCTGATGTTCCATTCTGCAATTGCTTTCCCGGCGGAACGATCAAAGGAAACGTGATCGCGGACAATAAGAACTTCTCCGCGAGCTATCCGATTGAGAAAGGCTTTCCCGGCAACTTCATCACGCGTTCTTATGATGTGGTAGGGTTTGTCGATTACGTCCGCGGTAACTGGCAGCTTGCGGCCGGCAGCAAGTATCGCGGCAAGGGCAGCGACGGAAAGGATCCCGGCGTCGATGTTGCGGCGTTGAATGCGTCCGGAGTCAAAACCGCCAAGGAAGGATTGACTACAGTCACGAAGTGAGGCGTGACGAGTTTCGGATGAAACAGCTCGTTAGAAAATCGAAGACTCTGCTTATCGCTTTCAAGATCTATCAGAACTGGCGAATGAAAAAACAATTCGCCTCAGGCAAGATTGAGACAGACCACGGCTCCACGCACAGCCGGAAAAGTTTGGGTGAAAGTCTCAGCTATATCGACGAACAGTTCGTCGATTATCTGGACTACGGCCAATTAACGCGCTAACAACTGCGTGGGAGAAAGATACTCGAGCTGGGATTCGGCGATAACATGGGCGTAGCATTGCGGTTTTTGGCAGCCGGAGCCGCGCGAGTAGTTTGCGTCGATAAGTTTTACTCGCGGCGAGACGTTGCTCATGAACGCGAAATTTACTCAGCTCTCCGGGAAAGATTGAGCGCTGATGAGAAACATCGATTCGATGAGGCCATTAATATCGCCAACGGCATCAACTTCGATGCCGCCAGGCTGAGTTGCATCAATGGACTTGATCTAGAAGCTGCGGCGGAGCAACTCTCCAGGCAGGAAGAGAGCTTCAACCTTATAATTTCCCGGGCTGTGGTCGAAGAAATCTATGAACCCGACAACTTTCTTTTGGCCGCCGACAAAGTACTAGCGCCGGGCGGACTCATGCTGCATAAGATCGATCTAAGCGACTACGGGATTTTTAGCGAGGGCGGCATGCATCCGCTAACCTTTCTGACAATTCCTAAGTGGATCTATCGACTGATGGCGACCGATTCCGGAATTCCGAACCGCAAGTTGATTGGCTACTATCGAAAACAGATGGCCGTATTGGATTACGAGACAAAGTTTCTAGTAACGAGCGTTCTTGGTCACGGCTTCGTCGTTCCCCATCAGGAACACG
>JALYXE010000354.1 GCA_030947265.1 Acidobacteriota bacterium | reverse complement strand
TTTCTATACAACGCAAAGGGCGAGGTAGTTTACAAACATTTTGGTCGCGTTAACGCGGATGAATTGCGAGCCGCAATCGAGAAATTAGTAAGCAGTCAATAGAGGTCAGAAGTCAGAGGTACAGGCTAGGGTCGAAGGGCAGGTGTTGGAATTCTTCTCTGAACCTTGACATCTGGTTCTGACTTCTGACTTCTGACCTCTGATATCTGATTTATGGAAGCCATCACTTCTGAAGTAGTCTCCGCTCACAATCTCACACCCGAAGAGTTTGAACGTATCACATCGCTTATGGGACGCCCGCCCAATCTGGTTGAGCTGGGCATCTTCTCGGTAATGTGGTCGGAGCATTGCTCCTACAAGTCTTCGCGCATCCATTTGCTCCGGCTTCCAACTACCGGCGACCGCATCGTCGTACCCCCGGGCGAGAATGCAGGCGTCGTCGATATTGGTGATGGATGGTGTGCTGCTTTCAAAATCGAATCACATAATCACCCTTCATTTATTGAGCCCTTCCAGGGAGCGGCGACTGGGGTTGGCGGCATTCTGCGTGACGTTTTCACTATGGGAGCTCGCCCGATTGCTTCAATGAATAGTCTGCGGTTTGGTTCGCTGGACCACCCGAAGTATGGGCGCCGAAACCGCTCGTTGCTGGCGGGAGTAGTAAGCGGGATCGCTCATTATGGAAATGCATTTGGCGTGGCAACGATCGGTGGCGAGGTTGCATTTGACGATTCCTATTCGCTCAATCCGCTGGTAAACGCATTCGCGTTAGGTCTGGTCCGTCAAGACCAGATCTTTTTCGGTAAGGCGACGGGAGTTGGCAATCCAATTCTTTACGTGGGCGCCAAAACAGGACGCGATGGCATTCACGGCGCGACTATGGCCTCGGCGGAGTTTGACCAAGAGGCGCTGGAGAAACGGCCTACAGTGCAGGTGGGCGATCCTTTCCTCGAAAAGCTTTTGCTCGAGGCTTGCCTCGAAGCGATGCGCAGCGGCGCTGTGGCGGGGATTCAGGACATGGGCGCTGCCGGCCTGACATCTTCCTCGTGTGAAATGGCGGCGCGCGCCGGTACGGGTATCGAAATAAATTTATCTTTGGTACCGCAACGCGAAGCCTGCATGACCGCCTATGAGATGCTGCTTTCCGAGTCGCAGGAGCGAATGCTGATCGTTGCCCATTCGGGACGCGAGCGTGAAGTGATCGACATCTTTCGAAAGTGGGATCTAGATGCCGTCGTCATTGGACGTGTGCGCGAAGGCCAAAACATGCACGTGGTTCACAATAACGAGACGGTTGCGGATATTACGGTCTCCGCCCTGACAGATGAAGCTCCGCTCTATGAACGCGCGATGCGCCGCCCAAGTCCAGCGTCCAGCGTCCATCGTCCAACGTCCAAAGATCAAAATACAAAGATTAAAGAGCAAAACTATAACGACGCCTTACTCGCGCTGTTAGCTTCACCAAACCTGGCTTCCAGGCAGTTTGTCTTCCGGCAATATGACCACATGGTGCGTACTAACACTGCGGTATTGCCCGGTGCAGACGCTGCGGTTGTGCGGATCAAAGAAACCCGCCGCGCCCTGGCCATGACACTCGACGGTAACGGCCGTTACTGCGCAGCGAATCCTCGCGAAGGCGCTAAGCTCATTGTGGCGGAAGCCGCTCGCAACGTGGTGTGTGTCGGCGCACGACCATTAGCAATTACTAACTGCCTTAACTTCGCCTCTCCGGAACGGCCGGAAGTAATGTGGTCGTTTTCAGAAGTCATCGACGGGATGGCTGAAGCATGCGGAGCATTCAATACGCCAGTGGTCTCCGGCAACGTCTCCTTTTACAACGAGACCGAAGGCCGGGGCATTCTCCCCACGCCCGTTATAGGCATGCTCGGCCTGGTTGAGGACGTACGTCGTGTTTTGCAACCTGGATTCAAAAAGGATGGCGATTTAATCGCTCTTCTGGGTATCACCTCAGACGACCTTTCTAATAGCGAATATGCCGCGTGTATCGACGGCCTTTCGACTGAGGAGATGATTGCCAACGGGATAGTTCCCAAAATAGATCTACAAGCCGAGCGCGCCGTGCAGAATGTTTGTATCGAGGCTGCGGAGGCAGGCCTGCTGGCATCAGCTCACGACTGCTCAGATGGAGGACTCGCGATAGCCCTCGCAGAATGCTGTTTTACTTCTCTGAATCATCCGGCCATTGGCGCCAACATTATTCTTCCGGACGCTCGACCAGCCTCGCTTCCTGCCGCGAGCATTCTCTTCGGAGAATCGCCCTCGCGAATTATCGTTAGTTTCTCAGGATCTTCACGCGACGCGTTGGAAAGTATGGCCGAGCGGGAAAATTGTCCGCTCACAGTGATTGGTCATGTAGGCGGGAGCAGACTCCGGATCAGACTGGTCGAAGAAGAAGCAATTTCCCTTGATGTTACCGAAATGGAAAATGTTTGGCGCAGCTCCCTTTCAAGAAAACTCGAGGCTGAAGTGATGGCCGCAGGTAGAGAATAGAGAACGAGTCCAAAGTCCAAAGTCCAATGTCCAATGTCCAAAGTCTGAGTTAGCCGCAGTCTCTCCAGATTGGTTCCATGTGCTGGGTTAATTGCGCATCTTGATCGGGTCTTGACGTTGGACATTGGACGTTGGACTTTGGACGATTGAACCGTGCATCCCGTAATCTATCTCAACAAAGTAATGCTTGAAGCGACGAAGGCGCGAGTGGCGCCGGTGTCATCGGCAATGCTTTATGGCCGGGGCGTCTTCACGACGGTTGCTATCCACAATGGCAATCCATTTTTGTGGCCCGATCACTGGAAACGTCTCAAGGATCATGCAGAGCGGCTGAACGTTGATTGCACCGGAGCAAACGAACGCAATGTTGGAGAGGCGGTTGGAAAACTTGTTGCGGTTAATCAGGTACGAAACGGGCGCGCGCGCGTGATCTTGCTGGCGCGTAGTGGCCGTGATGTGTGGAAACCAAAAAAGGAAAGCAATCGTAAAACCGATCTCCTAATCATGACCAGCGAGGCACAGAAGATTTCGCCGGCGGGAATGTCGCTCGCTGTTTCCCCTTATCGCTACAACACATTTTCGCCGCTCGTCGGGATCAAAAGTCTAAACTATCTCGACCAGGTACTTTCCTGGGAAGAAGCGCAGGCGAGAGAATTTGACGAAGCTGTAATGCTAAACGAACGCGGCGAGATTGTTTCCGCAACGATGGCAAATATTTTCTGGGTGAAAGACGGCACAGTCCATACACCCGCGCTTAGCAGCGGAGCGGCAGCTGGTGTGACCCGGGGTGCAGTCATTGAGCTGGCCGGTAAACAGTTTATTCCATTGATCGAGGGAATCTATGATCTCGGCGATCTCACCGAGGCTGATGAAATTTTTCTCACGTCGGCAAGCCTCGGCGTCGCGCTCGTAACAACTTTCGACTTTCGACGATATTCGGCTGCCACTGCAAAAACTTGTGCCAGACTTTCATCAGCCCTCAAGGACCTGGCGTCGCAAAGCTAATTAAACTCAGGTTTTAGTCTGTCTCTCCGCCCGGTTGATAACGCAGTTTGCGCCACTGCTGTGAGACACGACGGCTCGCCACCATGCGTAATACCTGTGTAATTTTTCTGGATTGCCCATAATGGTTATTGCCTAACAACCCTTGAGATAGTAGAGTAACCCGCAATTTCATGATTCGCGCGTATCCAACCAAACCGCCTCGCCGTTTGTGTGCCCAAAGAGGCTATTAACAGCTGAAATAGCCGAGCTAACTGAAGACTTTCGCAAAGAAGAGCAAGCGGTTTCCCCAGGAGTTATTTAATGCGCCCCGAGTTTCACGCGATTACAAACCTCAAAGCCAGCTCGCCGCACAAGCGTGTCCTGATTGTAAATTGTTACTTTGACGATTCTCGACAGCCGGTCCGCAGGACTACTAAAATCCCGCAGGCGGTTGGGCCGATCTACCTCGCGGGCGCCTTTTCTCGTGAACATTGTGACGTTCGTTGTTATACCGAACTCGCCAGCGGGCCACTTGAAGATGAATCGCTGCTATCGTGGCCGGATATGCTTGTGCTGACCGGCCTCACGAATGGCTTCGACCGTATGCTGCATCTGACCGCGTATGCTCGCACGAAGAATCCAAAGGTAATTGTCGTAGCGGGTGGACCTTCCGTTCGTTCGCTGCCTTTACTCTCAAGAAAAATATTTGATTACACCTGCCTGGGCGATATCGAAGAACTTCGCGACGTGATCACGGAAGCTTTCGGAGCCGAATACGTGTCTGACACGATGCTCCCACGCTATGACCTCGCCTACTGGCTGGGCAGGATTGGGTACGTGGAAACGACTCGCTACTGCAACTTTCGTTGCTCCTTCTGTTCGTTAACTGCCGAAGGCCGTAATTATCAAACCTACGAAATCGATCACATTCGCCGTCAGATTCTCGCCTCGGGGAAACGGCGAAGAATGTTTTTCCTCGATAACAATTTTTATGGCAGCGATCGAAATCATTTCAAGGCAAGGTTAAGACTCATCAATGAAATGCGCGCAGCCGGGCAGTTTAATGAATGGGGCGCGCTTGTCACTAACGACTTTTACGGTCGCGATGAAAATCTGAAGTTAATCAGAGAGGCCGGCTGCGAGCTTCTGTTCAGCGGACTGGAGTCTTTTGATAACGACTGGCTGCGCAGTTTTAACAAGCTGCAGAATACAAAGGCGCCGCAAGTGGAAATGATTAGCAAGTCATTAAATGCAGGCGTCGTTTTTTCATATGGGTTGATGGTTGATGTGTCCACGCGAAGCGTCGCCGACTTGCGGCGCGAACTAAACTTCATTACGGGAACTCCGGAAATTACCATACCCTCGTTTGTTACACTTTCGATCCCTCTTTTAGGAACACCGTATTTCTACGAGTGCCTGAAGAACGGCACCATTCTCCCCGACACTAAACTGCGTGACATGGATGGAACTACTGTTTTGCAGAAGCCCGTCGATCCGATGGACGAAGTTGTGAAGTTTGTCGATGACTTGCAAAGTTTGAAGGGCTTTCACGGACGCATCCTGAAGCATGCGGCTGGATTCGCGAGGATCTATCATTCCAAACTGACGAAGATGCAGATGGTATTAGCCACCGGCGCCGGGTTGCTGGTTTGTGCCCAGCCTCTCACCACTTCTTTCACCGCGTTAGGATGGTTAAGAAAGAAGCAGAGACCTCGCACCTACGTGAGCACGACTGAACCACTGGACCATATGTACACGCCAGCCTTCCGCGTAGACTCACGCTTTGAAAGTTACTTCAAGCCGACGATGGTGACTGACAAGCAAGGCGAATTGCACGAGGACATACTCACCTCAGGTCTGCTTAAGAACTCGACAGCTCCTGAACGGGCAATAGCTCAGGCCGTTTAAAGTCGAATTTGCCACTCTTTATCCCATAGACCCTAGCGTCTGAGTTCCGTTAGTGCTCGCCTGAAGACAGCAAGCTAACCCCTTGTTTTATCTCATTAGCACCCCGGCTTCAGCCCGGTGATCCTTCCAAGCAAAAATCCTGGCAAACCGTTTCGAACGGTTTATTTTTGGATCGAGGTCTCCATTAGAACCCCCGCGTGATAAACACCCACTACTATGTTAATCCATTCTTACTCACGCTGCTGGCTTCATCTTGTTTGGACAACACTCGATCGACACCCGATGTTGACTAAGCCGGCTGCCGCAAAAGCTTCCCGCTTTCTGACCGATTATTCCAAGAAAAATGGAATTTACATGAAGATTAACTACTTCAACCCTGAACACGTGCACACGTTGATTGATCTACCAACGAACAAGTGTATTGAGGACGTGATCAAACTATTTAAAGGAAGTTCGTCTCATTGGATTAATGAAAAGCGGCTCTTGGCCGGAAGATTCTCATGGGGGCGAGGTTATGGCGCGTTTTCGTGTCTCATTCAGACAGTGAGAGGGTTGCAAAGTATATAGCGAAGCAAGAAGAGCATCATCGCAAGAAGACCTTCAGCGGAGAATTTCAACTGTTCGTAAAAACATGCGGACTTGAATGGAAGGATAGCGACTGAAAACCGTTTAAAACGGTTTCTGATTCGGAGATACTGATCACCGGCTGAAGCCAGGTGCTAATGAGAAAAAGCCGATTAACCCTAGGACTGAACTTGTCCTCGTTCTGTCTACCTTACTTATTACGGCATTTGCAGCGTGCGGCGTTCGCGCTCTTTTAACACACGATGCAGAATCTTGCCGGCAGCACTCTTCGGAATTTCACTCACAAACTCCAGGCGACGGATACGCTTGTAGCGCGCCACGCGCGCCGCAACGAAGTTCATTATCTCCTCAGCGCTCGATTCACTTTTCAATACCACAAAGGCCTTCGGCACTTCTCCGTATTTTTCATCCGGGCTGGGAACCACCGCGGCGTCGGCCACCGACGGATGCGACAACAATACAGCCTCGAGTTCAGCAGGAGCCACCTGCCGGCCATCGACTTTGATCAACTCCTTCAGTCGATCTATTACAAACAGCCGTCCCAGTCGATCGCAAAAGCCAATATCGCCAGTGCGCAACCATCCGTCCTTATCGAGCATTTCCTGAGTGGCTTGAGTATTGCCGTGATAGCCCTTCATTACCTGTGGTCCATGCACCCAGATTTCACCCTCCTGATCCGGGCCGAGTTCAGCGCCAGTATTGTAGTCAATGATTTTGCACCTGGTGTTGGGAAGACAGTAGCCAACGGAGCCCGGTGCATCCTTGTTCGGGTCACCGAGACTGGCGTGCGACAACGGACTTATTTCCGTCATGCCGTAGCCGTATCGAATCTCGCAGCCCAGTCGCTTAGCGCAGGCTTGAGCAATACTGTCGGCGAGGGGCGCCGCGCCGCAGTGTATTAGTCTTAATGATGAAAGATCGTAGTCATCCACCTGAGGAGCACGAGAAAGTATTAATACCAGCGGTGGCACCAGAGGCGCAATGGTAACTTTGTAATGATCCAGCGAATGCAGGAATTGATCGAGGTCATACCGCGGTACTGTCACGATGGTCGCTCCCCGGCTTAAACCGAGGTTGACAACGATGTGTAAACCATAGAGGTGATACATCGGCACTACGCACAATATCGTATCGTCTTGCGAGAAAGCGTCGTTCAATTCCATCAGACGAAGCATGGCAACAAGATTCCGATGTGTCAGCATCACGCCTTTCGGAAAGCCGGTCGTACCACTCGAATAAGGAAGCGCGGCAATGACTTCCCGCGGATCTATCTGAACTCCTGGCGTATCGCCAGGGTTGTCCTCATTCGACAAGAGCGAAGACAGCGAAATCGCCCCCTCGGCTTCACCCATTATGAAGATCTTGCGGATACCGGTTGCTTGTGCCACTTCCCGCGCTTGCTCCATTAACTGCGGGGTAGTAAGCAAGTATTTAGCACCTGAATCTTCCAGCTGCTTAATTATTTCGTCATCGGTGAAAAGAACGGCCACCATCGTAGTTGTGGCGCCCAGGATAGCAGCAGCGTGAAAAGAGAGTGCATATTCGGGAAGATTAGGACTGTAAATCGCCAGGACGTCGCCCTTCGTCATGCCATGAAGCGCAAATCCCGCAGCTAGCCGCCGAATGTATCCGGGAAGTTGCTGATACGTATAAGTTCGGCCGCTTGGCCCATCGATGAGCGCGGGCTTGTCACCCAATTCTTCCGCGTGCCGCAGAACGTAATCGGTTAAAGGCATGTCGGGAATGGCGACTGTGGCGTGAGGGCTGGTGAAGATCATTTGCCTTATCTCCGAAACGGCTTGAGCTGGTGTGATTATTCTTCTTGCTTGGGCTTAACGCTATTGCTAAACGGCGCATCGCGTTCTTTGACGGCTTGCTTAAAGCCCACTTCACTTGCACGCTTTTGAAACGCGTAGCCTTCTCTGGTGTGGCGCGCAATCCCGTCGAATATCGTCCCCAGCATCTGTGAGGTCTGAAGACCCTGTCCAATAAGAGTTTGATTGATTAGAAGCTTCATCATAATTAACTGATTCACCGGAAGCCGAGCGACTCGTTCCAGCATATTCTCAAAGCGCTGATCAAGTTTATCGGCAGTCGTCGCTTCGGTGGCCAATCCCCACTCTGCCGCCTGCGTGCCCGTTAAGCAGTCTCCGGTGAACAAGAGTCGCTTGGCTTTTTCGGCTCCAATGCGGTGGGCCCAAAGCGCCGTGGTGGGGACGCCCCACGCTCGCGCCGGTGGGTAACCGATTGTCGCTGTGTCTTCGATGAATAGAAGATCTGAGCACAGCGCCATATCTGTGCCACCGGCAACGCAAAAACCATGGACCTTACAAATCACCGGCTTGTCACTGTAGAAAAGGCTCATGAACCCGCGAACGTTCCGACTCATCATGGCGTAGTCGAGGATGGGGTCCCAGATCTCTTCCGGATCGTGGTTGGCCAACTGCACTTTTGGATCCATCGGTGAACCCTGCGGCCACCCCATCAGATCGCCTTCGACACCAAGCTTTTGTTCCGCGGTCATTACAAGATCGTAGCCGCCACAAAAACCTGTTCCGTTACCTGACAGAGCAATCACGCGCACGCTTGGGTCGAGATTGGCGCGCTCGACACACGCTGCGAGTTCGGCCGGCATCTCGAAGGTTATCCCGTTGCCTCTTTCGGGACGATTAAGCGCGATGCGGGCGATGCGCCCGGTGACGTCGTAAGTCAGAGTTTTGAGTGTGTCCATGGTTTTGGGATGCGATTCTTTTCGGACTTAAGCTGCTTCACTATTGAAACGATTATGTTTTCAGCTCCGCCAGGAGCGCGATGTTTGTAGCCATGGCTCGATTAACTTGAACTAAGCTCCGCTAGGAGCGAAATATTCTCCACTTACGAAACTAGCTGGTCACATTACGCTCCTAACGGAGCTACTGACATCTTTAGGGATGCTGCCAGCTATAAACATTCCGCCCCGATGGGGCTAAAAGAAGAAAACTTCTTAAGGGTCTGGTTCATTGAGTAACACTTCTCAGAATCCCGGCGCGAGTATTCGTGTTATTGACTTGGGGTTCTTTATCATTTGATTCGACATCCACGCATTAGCCTCAGTAACTAGCTGTTGACCCTTGTCGTCCCCGAGTATCTCACCAAGACGACGCCGTGCTACCGCCGCGTAAAGGGGCATATCAGCCTGATCAAAACCCTGTATTGCCTCTGAAAGGAGTGTGGTGGCCCCCAGTGTTTGACCGCGCTGATGCGCAACTGCGGCTCGCACCAAATTTGACAGGGGTTTTGCCCATGGTGACATCTTCTCTTTTCCTATCTTGCCTGCCAGCTTTTCCGCGATGCGTAATCTGTCCGGACTAATCATACTGGAGGCCAGCGCTGTGCGGGCCCGCAGATGCGTTACCTCAATCCTAAGCACTTGTGTGCGCAGCAGCATTGAATCCTCCAGAGCTTGCCATTGCCCATCGATATGTTTAAAGGCAACGTCCACATCACCCGTGTACAGCTCGATTTGTGCCAGCGCGTATAGGGACGTGTAATGCTGCAAATGAAAGCCTTCATGCGGCCAGGTCTTAAGCGCCTCGATGACCTCTGCCCTCGCCTTGTCCGGGTCATCTGCCACGAGCCAAATCACGTTCATACGGGTTCGTAAATCGGTTGCGGCAAAAAGATTTCCCTGTTCGAGTGCCGCCGAAAGTAATGAGGGCACTCGTCGCGAAACTTCCGCAAGTTCGCCCAAATGTAAAAGGGCGCTGAGCACAAACCGATTTGCGATCGTCAGTTCCCAGGTCACGCCCGTACAATGGTCGCGCAAAACCTCTACCGCGCGCTCGCACAGTTCAGCAGACTTTTTCCAGTTCCCGGCAAGATAGGCAGTGACACCACTGGCCCAGATCGAAAGACCGATGGCATGCGGGTGTCCCACCTTCTGCGATAGCTCCTCAGCCCGTTGGGCAATCTGCGAGGCACGTTTTCCTGCCGCACCGCCACGAGCGGCAGTCTGCGCCGCTTCGAAGGAGAGGGCGCGCGCCAGCCGGTAAGGCTCGCCCGCTCGCAAGGCCAGCAAAAGATGACGGCTTTGAAAATCAGCTCCGCGAATGAGATCAACACCGCCGAGACCGGCAGCCACGGCAAAGCAAGTATCAATTCGGATGAGATCGGATTCGGGTATCTCGCTCGCGTCCCGCTCGGTAAAATTCAGACCGCGCAAACGAATCTGAAGGCGCTTGAGCAACAGTGAAAGCAGAGCGCGCTTTGGACCCGCAGGAAGTTTGAAACCAACAGCCGCCAGCACCGAGCGAATCAGCTCCAAACCCTCTTCGATGTGACCTCCCATCAGCAACTGTTCGGCGGCGCGGCGTTTGAAATCAAGACTATGTCTCGCTGAAGTAACCTGGGCCAGCTCAAGATACGCTTGCGCAGCTTCAGCGGGCCGGCCGGCATTAACCAGGGCCTCCGCAAGTCCGCGCTTGAGATCGACGAGCTCAGCGCCTCGCATGGGCGCGAGTTCGAGAGCACGGCGGTAAAACGCAGCCGCTCGATCAAAAGCAAGAGCACTGGCCGCTTTTCGAGCGGCCACGGCCGCGTGGGTTGCGGCACGCACTCTTTCTCCGGCGCCGAGATAATGTTCAAAGAGCGCTTCAGGATCTTCGATGCCGCGGCCTTCGAGCGCCTGCGCCAGGCGGCGGTGAATCTGGATAACCTTTTTCGGATCCAGTTGGGTGGAAAGCGTTTCGCGAATGCGATCGTGATAAAGCTCGAGGGTGTGTTCGGTTCCGCCGGTCCGTAGAAACTGCGCCGCACGCAATGAGCTAACAAGGGGAAGATCATCGCCGGAGAGCTCTGCAGCTTGATAGACCACTTCAGGGTTAATGGGACGTCCGGCGACAGCCAGAGCATCAACAAACTGGCGCGCGCCTTTTGGCAGATGTCTCAATCGTGCATCCAGCATGACGGCCAGAGTAATCCCAGTGGTTGCGGCTTGATCGCTGGTGGCAGCGTAGCGAGCAAGCTGTTCGAGCAGAAAAGGATTTCCGCGCGCTTCGCCCAGAATAGCATCTGTAAATGGCTCGAGCTCTGTAGCGTTCGAGCCAAGCAAATCGCGTAGCAGCGCGCTGGATTCGGTTTTTGTCAAAGCGCCGACAAGCACTTCGCGACAGCTTTCATTCCCCACCTTGTTAAGCAAAGACTTCAGGAACGGTCTTATCTGAATATCTTCGCTGCGAAAGCTCGAGAGCAACAACAGTGGTGGGGAATCGGGCGGACGCAGTAAACCTTCAAGAAGCGTGGTACTGTCGGCGTCGGACCACTGAAGATCGTCGATATAGAGCACCAACGGCCGTCGATAAGATATGCGTCCGAGCAGTTCGCGCAACGCCGCAAAGGCTTTGCGTCGGAGGGTGAATGGATCAGGAATCTCCTGCTCTGGCTGAGGAGCATTGAAAACACAATCAACTTGAAGCATCACCGGAAAGAGTCGGGCGAGCGCCAGGACTTCGCGCGGCATTAGCGCTTCAGCTTTCGCATCGGGAAGTGAGAGCAGATACTTCGTTAAGCTATCTACCACGCCGTCCAAAGCCTTGTAGGGAACAGACTCGCGTTCGTAGCAACGTCCTTCAAGAATCACGACATCAGGCTGGTTCTGGCGCAACCTATCCAGAAAGTGCTGGGCCAGGGCACTTTTTCCCATCCCTGAACTCCCGTGCAGGTACACCGTCGCTGTCTGTCCCCGCGTGGTTACGGCAAAAGCATCTTCGAGTTCCAGCAACTGCCGTGCACGGCCGACGAAGGGTGCGGTTTGTGCTAACGAGGGCGCTGGCGAAGCCATTATCGGCTCCAGCAATGAACCGCTTTTGTCGTGTCCAAGTGCCAGCAAAACCTCCTTGCCGGTTGGTCTCTCTTCCGGCTTCCGCCGAAGCAGTCGTGTGCAAAGGTCGTTTAGGCTTTCCGGACAATTCCGCACGAGCTCGCTGGGCGCGGGAGGATCGAAGTTTTGCTTATTCATCATTACTTCGAAGAACTTCCCGGTAAACGGAAGCCGGCCCGTAAGTGCCTGATACAGCATGACACCGACGCTATACCAATCGCTGGCGCGAGAAATGGGAAACTGTCCCCCCTGCTCTGGAGACATGTAATCGGGCGTACCGGCGAGCGTAACGCTGTTATGAATTTCCTGGCCCTCTACTTCTGCAACCAGGCCGAAATCCAGAATGACAACGCGGCCTTTTTTCGTGACCAACACGTTGGAGGGTTTGATATCTCGATGAAGCTTTCCGGTTTCGTGCAAGGCATGCAAGCCCTCAGCAAGTTGCTTGATGGCTACAGTCAAACGATTAAGGTCCAATTTCGATTTCGAGAGCGATGTCTCCTCGGGAATTTCCGAGTCTTCCTCCGCGGAAAAGGTGCTGCTGATAGACTCCAGCTGCCGGGTTTCGGCTTCGTAATCTGCTAACAACTCACTACCCGAATCGGAAACAGTTTTTCGGAGAGTCGATGTTTTTGAAGACCGGCCCCGTCTGGCGTGATAACCGGGACGAACGTATTCAAGAAAATTTACTCCCTGCACCAGTTCCATCGTAAAAAACCAGTACTGGCCATCTGCCATAAACTCGTAGAGCCCTACCAAATTCGGATGGGAGACATCGGCAAGGGAGCGAAACTCATTCTTGAACCGGGAGATATGCGAGGCTTCGGTGCGCGTTAGCGTCTTCAGAGCAACTACTTTGTCAGTTTCTCTGTCGTGTGCTTCATACACGACCCCCATTCCGCCCGAACCAAGCCGGCGGCGAATGCGGAAACGTTCAGTGCCAAGAAAATCGTTTGAGTGTTGGCTCATTCCTGACGGGTTGCGAGAACGGAACAGAGATTAGTGGTGGTGATTGTAAACTTGAGTACGCAAAGCTCCAAGCATCGTTGGAGTTCCCAATCACCTTTCCGACTGAAGTGAGGTGTTAATGTAATTAATCTGAGTTTTCGCGATGACTCGCGTAGACTCTTGTGCGATCAATGTGTAAATACGACTGAGTGCGTACTAGTATCTTTACAGGTAAAACGTTAATTTGGTTTATTCGACTTAAGTTCCGGAGACCTCCATATGCCGCAAACTCCCCACACTGAACGCCACTTCACTGCCAGCGAGGTTGTGCGCGACATCGTAATCGGAATGTCTGACGGTTTAACGGTTCCGTTTGCGCTCGCCGCGGGACTGACTGGTGGTTTGGCGGGAGCACCAAATCCGACGGGTATCATTGTGACGGCGGGGTTGGCCGAGATTGCCGCGGGCTCTATCGCGATGGGCCTGGGTGGCTATCTCGCCGCAAAAAGCGACGCAGAACACTACGCCAGGGAGCGGGAACGGGAGAAGCGCGAAGTTGCTGAAATACCCCACGAAGAAATGAGAGAAGTGGCTGAGGTGTTTCAGGAATACGGATTAACCCAGGAGGAAACCTGGCCTCTTGTCGAGGCCCTGCGCCGGCAACCGAAAAAGTGGATCGATTTTATGATGCGCTTCGAGCTCGGCCTCGAGAAACCTGATCCCAAGCGCGCTTTGACGAGTGCAATTACAATCGGCGGGGCTTACATCGCCGGCGGATTCATTCCACTCGCGCCATATATCCTGATTAGGAATGCCTCGCACGCATTACTCTTATCAATAGGCTTGACGCTGCTGGCTTTGCTGGTTTTTGGTTTCGTGAAGGGCCAGTTCACCGGAATGCGTCCTGTGAGAAGTGCGCTGCAAACTGCGCTGATTGGCAGCGTCGCCGCAGGAGCGGCATTCATGATCGCCAGGACGATCTCTTGAAGTGCTGCAGCTGAAACATGCGCTTTGCAGTCAGTAAGATTTCCGATAAAAGCCCTTGTTGATTGCATCATCGTATCTGACTAGTGGGAGCTCAGGTTTCTACCGCGTCATCAAAAGTGAGACAATCTGCGGCAAGGTAGAGACTTCGATCTGAACATCGCCGGATTGGCATTGCCAACGCCTGGGCTATTTCTATTATCTGAACAAGTTTTGAGCAAAGAGAGTTCCTAAAATGAGCACAGCAACGGAAGAAGTTAAAGAAACTACCAAACAAACGACCAATAAATGGGTTTACCTCTTCGAGGAGGGTGACGGCCAGGACAAGTCACTGCTCGGCGGCAAGGGAGCTGGTCTGTGCGAGATGACGCGTGCCGGCCTGCCCGTGCCCCCGGGACTCATTGTCACTACCGAAGCCTGCAATGCTTTTTTTGATATCGATAAAAGCTTTCCGGAAGGTATGTGGGACCAGGTCAAAGAAGGCTTACAAAAAATCGAAGAGAAGGTTGGTAAAAAATTCGGTGATCCACAAAATCCGCTCCTGGTATCGGTGCGTTCTGGCGCCGCGTTCTCCATGCCGGGAATGATGGACACTGTCCTCAACCTCGGTCTCAACGAAGAGACCGTTCAGGGCCTGGCGGCGCAGACCGGGGATTTACGCTTCGCGCTCGACGCTTATCGCCGCTTCGCATCGTTGTTTGGCGAGATTGTGATGGGCGTGGCCCACGAGAAGTTTGAACGCGTCATGGACCGCTTCAAGGCGCAAACGTCCGGCGGCCGCGATACGGATCTTAAGCCTAAACATCTTCGCGACATCATCGCCGCCGAAAAACAGATCATAGTCGCCGAGCAGCACGCTATTCCCGAAGACCCGTATGAACAACTCCGCGTTGCCATCGCCGCCGTATTCAATTCATGGATGGGCCGCCGCGCAGTTGACTATCGACGCGTCAATCGTATTCCCGATTCGCTTGGCACTGCCGTGAACGTTCAAGCGATGGTCTTTGGCAACATGGGCGCAGGCAGCGGCACCGGTGTAGCCTTCACGCGAAATCCTTCGACCGGGAAGAAAGAACTCTACGGCGAGTACCTGCTAAACGCACAGGGCGAGGACGTGGTGGCAGGTACTCGCACGCCGAATCCGATTAGCCAACTAAAAAAGGAATTGCCTGAAGTCTACGATGAGTTTGCCACCATCGCCGGTCTGCTGGAACAGCACTATCACGACATGCAGGACTGCGAATTCACTATTGAGCGCGGCAAGCTTTGGATGCTGCAAACGCGGATCGGCAAACGCAGCGGGGCGGCGGCAGTGCGCGTGGCGGTCGAGATGGTTGGCGAGAAACTGATTGATCGGGCCACGGCGGTTCAGCGCGTCACACCGGAACAACTCGATCAGCTATTGCATCCCACAGTCGATCCGAAAACCAAGACGACGGTATTGGCCACCGGGCTGCCCGCCAGTCCGGGCGCAGCGCAAGGTCAGGTGGTTTTTAGTCCCGACGAGGCGGAAGAGTTAGCTCGCGAGGGCGCCAGGGTAATTTTAGTGCGCCAGGAAACAAGCCCCGACGATTTTCACGGCATGGTTGCCGCGCAGGCCATCGTGACCGCGCGCGGGGGCATGACCAGCCATGCGGCAGTGGTCGCGCGTGGCATGGGCAAGCCTTGCGTCTGCGGGGCCAAGGACATTGACGTCGATTACAGCCAACAACAGTTCACTGTTGATAGCACTGTGGTCACCAAGGGCGAGTGGATTACCGTCGACGGCTCGACTGGCCGCGTGTTTCTCGGCCAGGTGCCAACGGTTCAGCCAACGCTTGGCCCGGAGTTTCACGAGTTAATGACCTGGGCCGATAAGTTTCGCCGGCTGCGGGTGCGCGCCAATGCGGACACGCCGCGCGATGCGAAGGTCGCGCGCCAGTTTGGCGCCGAAGGCATCGGCTTGTGTCGCACCGAGCACATGTTCTTCGGAGATCAAAGACTGGCCGCAATGCGCGAAATGATTCTGGCGGACGGCGTGGGCGCGCGCGAGAAAGCGCTCGAAAAATTGTTGCCACTTCAGCGGGGTGACTTCGTCGGCATCTTCCGCGAGATGGTTGGTCTGCCGGTTACCATTCGCCTGCTCGATCCGCCGTTGCATGAGTTTCTGCCCAATGCCGAGGAGTTGCTAAGTGAACTTAGTGAACTGAAATTGGCTGTCCGGCTGGCAACTACCCTGGGTGACATGGACAACCTGCTCGATACCATCGATGAAAAACGGCGCCTGCTCAAGCAAGTCAACCGTATTCGAGAAGCTAACCCAATGCTGGGATTTCGTGGCTGTCGTTTGGGGCTGGTGTTTCCCGAGGTGACGCGAATGCAATGTCGCGCGATTTTCGAGGCGGCCTGCCTGGCGCAGGGCGAGAAGAAAAAGACGGAGTTGGAGATTATGGTGCCCCTCGTTTCTCTAAGCGAGGAACTGCGGCAACAGCGCCAGGTAATTGACGAGGTCGCGCAGCAGGTAATGGGTGAACACGGTATGACGATCGAGTATCGCGTCGGCACAATGATCGAGCTGCCGCGTGCGGCGCTGATGGCGGATAGCATCGCGGCCCATGCCGACTTCTTCTCGTTTGGCACAAACGATCTGACGCAGACGACTTTTGGTCTGAGTCGCGACGATTCGAGCCGATTCCTGCCGAATTACGTGGAGCACAAGATCCTGCCGGATGATCCTTTTCAAGTGCTGGATCGCGAAGGTGTGGGCCAACTGATACGCGTGGGCACTGAGCGTGGCCGCAGCGTCAAGCCGGATTTGAAGGTCGGAATTTGCGGCGAGCACGGCGGCGATCCCAGTTCCATCGCTTTCTGCAACGAAATTGGTCTCAATTATGTTAGCTGTTCGCCATTCCGTGTTCCCGTGGCGCGCTTGGCAGCTGCGCAGGCGGCGCTGGCCGAAGAAGCAAAGCCCATTAGCGCTGAAGTGTGAAGCATTGCGGCCCGTCACTACTGGGAGGACTGGGCGGGAGGGGTCCCAGCCGGCATCCCGGCTGGGGTGCTTGACTTTGGAAACAAGCAGAGGCCAATCTCAATGTATATTACCGGTAAGGAGTCAACAGATTATGAGTAAGTCAATTTTTCTTATCGCACTGCTAGTCGTTGCTGCCGTGGCAGCCAAGCCCTTTAGTTCGCTGGCGGATGTTCCCACTGCGGGCACAGTCGCTCCCAGCTTTAGGCTGGTTACTAACGAGGGGACACCCACGAGCCTCTCGAAATTTCGGGGAAAATGGGTGGTGCTCTATTTTTACCCGAAAGACTTCACCGGCGGGTGCACTCTTGAAGCCCACAACTTCCAACGCGACCTTGCCAAGTATAAGAAATTGCATGCGGTGGTTCTCGGTGTGAGTGTTGACACTGCTGAATCGCATAAGAGTTTCTGCGCCAAGGAAGGCTTGAACTTCAAACTTTTCTCGGATACGGACGCGAAAGTTTCTGAGCAGTATGGCTCGGTCATGGAATACGGCGGATCGAAGCTTTCGGCGCGCAACACCTTTATCATCGACCCGCACGGAAAGATTGCCAGGGTGTTCGTCAAAGTGAATCCAGCCAGCCACAGTGAAGAAGTCTTGAGCGCATTGGCTACTCTACA
>JALYXE010000279.1 GCA_030947265.1 Acidobacteriota bacterium | reverse complement strand
CCTGACTACTGACTACTGACTACTGACTTCTGACTTCTGACTTCTGACTTCTGACCTCTGATTTATGGACGATAACTCCACACGCGACCGCATAAGGGCACTGGTTCGAGACGTGCTCGACAAGGCTATTCCTCAGGAAGGCCAAATCGATAGGAGTTTGAGTGGAACTTCAAGCCGCTTCATCGACACGGCGCCGAAAGCCCCAGTTACATTCTCCGAGTCAACCACGACGCGTGACGAATCTTCAAAGACCGTCATCACCGAGGACGACGTCCGCGATCTTGCCAGTGGTGCTGTCCTGCGCATTGCCGAAGGCGCGAGGTTGACCCCCTTAGCCGCGGATATCGTCAGTGAAAAAAAGATTGAGATTGTTCGGCGCGTGCCGAGACGCGGTACCCAGGCTTCCAGGTTGATTGCGGTGGGCGCTGACCATGGCGGTTTTCAGATGAAAGAGGAGCTGAAAGCTCTTCTTAATGAGCTGGGACATCAGGTCCATGATTTCGGAACCAACTCCGAAGAGGCCGTCGATTATCCGGACTTTGCCTACGCCGTGGCGAGAAGCGTCTCCGAAGGCATGGCCGATTTAGGAATAATCATCGACGGCGCAGGGGTGGGCAGCGCAATAACGGCAAACAAAGTTCCTGGTGTACGCGCTGCTGCATGTTACTCCGCGGCGGTCGCCCGCAACTCGCGCGAACACAACGACGCGAATGTTCTTAGTTTGGGAAGCAAGACGATAAGCAGTGCCGAGATGCGCGAGATTGTCCAGGCATGGTTAGGTACGGAAATGACGGAAGAGCGACATCGCAAGAGAGTCGCAAAAATTCAGGCTGTCGAGCGACAGTATCTTCGTTAGTTCCTCCTTAGAATCAAGAAGTTCGCAATACCCCACAAGAAAGATGATTTAAAAAGATGAGAAGTAATTTGTTTAGTCCGGACGGTCGTAGCGTTGTCACTGGAGCGCGTAATGACACAGCGACTCTCCGGGAGTTGCAGGAGATGATAACTACCGCATTCAACCCATGTTAGAATGTCTCACATGAAGAGAACCCTACTCCTTTCAATATTCATCTGCCTAGGTTTCGTTGTAGTTCTGGCCCAGCAGCAACCGCCTCCCGCAGTCCACCCCGAGTCAGGCAGTTGGATTAATGTCGCGCCTGCCAATGCGGGATTTACGGTACTAATGCCGGCCAAGCCATTCGAGAAGGTGGATGCAGTAGAAGGATACCCCGGCGTCGAAAACCACCTAATGACGCTTGAGACAAAACTGGCCGGTTACGTAGTGTCTTACGTGCAGTTTCCTGACGACGTAACAGATCCTAATGCTATCAAAGTAATGCTGGACCGCGGTCGCGAAGGGGGAATCGCATCGAGCGGAGGCAAATTAAAAAGCGAAAAGGAAATCAAACTAAACGAATACTTCGGAAGAGAATGGATGATGGAACTTCCGGGAGGATTTTCAGCTACCGCTCGCGCTTATTGGGTCAAGCGGCGACTTTACCAAACTGTTTCGTAATAGGTCTGAATGCGAGCGACCCTCCCGACGTTACAAAGCTTCGTCAGGAAGTAGCAACCAAATTTCTCGATTCGTTCACTTTGAGCGGCGACGCTAGCAAATAGGGGGCGCTGCAATCACTGCTTTAAGGCAATGCCTGACAATAGTTCACATAACGGCGATGTTGAGCTTCTAATTGACCAGATAACGGACGCTATAGTCGCGCGCCTTAACGGCGACGGCGCGGATCAGGCTTCGCTTTGCGGCTGCACCTCTGAATGCTTTAACCGCTGCCCGGAGCGAATGCACCGGATAGTTGATGCAGGAGCTTCACGCATTGGTTTAGTGTTGGGCCAAACTTCTTCTGCCAGAGATTGGGCCAGCCTGATTGACCATACGCTGCTCAAACCTGAAGCCACTGATGAAGACATCAGAAAATTGTGCGAAGAAGCGGCCCGGTATCACTTCGCATCGGTTTGCGTGAACCCAACCTGGGTGCGCGCTGCCACGTGTAATCTTCAGGGCACCGGCGTTCCAGTTTGCACAGTGATCGGGTTTCCTCTCGGTGCCACGCTTTCAGACGTGAAAGCCTACGAAGCTCGACGCGCAATCTTCGACGGTGCCCGCGAAGTCGACATGGTGATCAATATAGGTGCCCTGAAAAGCGCCGACGATTGTCTCGTCGAACATGATATCCGTTCGGTTGTAGAGGTGGCACACGAATACAACGTAACGTGCAAAGTGATTATTGAAACTGCGTTGTTAACTGAGGATGAAAAAGTCCGTGCTTGCCTGGCGGCGAAGAATGCCGGCGCGGACTTTGTGAAGACCTCGACGGGCTTTTCAAAGGGCGGCGCGACCGTAGCCGATATCGCTTTGATGCGTCGCACTGTGGGCGCCGGCCTTGGGGTTAAGGCC
>JALYXE010000210.1 GCA_030947265.1 Acidobacteriota bacterium | reverse complement strand
GTTCAAGACCTGAGAAATCCAGACTCGGGTGAAGTTGATTGATCGGCCTGCGATTAGCCAGGGCAAATCCCGTCACTCCCTCACCCGGGGCCACGCATCTTGTCGCTAAGATTTCCGCATTGCTTCCGGCAACATGAGCGGCCGTGGCATATCCTTTCAATTCGTCGTAGAGATAAACGATGCACGTGTCAAACGCCACGACGTGTCCTACTTTATCTACCAGAACTTCAATCGTGTTTCGCACATCGAGCGATGAACCGAACGTACGGGCTATCTCATATAACGCATAAACCTCCTGGTGAGCACTCTTGATTTGGTCGTAGGCCATATAACATCCGCGCTCTCTGGTCTGAGCCATATCCACTTCGTTTAGGGCGAAAGGTTCGCGCGGACTATTTGATGTCAACTGCTGGGGTAATCCGACAGACGCAATTTCGGCCTCGAAGCTTGGCAGATGTTTTATGAACAACTCCACCACCTGCGGATCAAAATGTGTACTTGACCCACGTAAGAGAAACGCGAGGGCTTCGTCGCGGGTCATACCGCGCCGGAAAGGACGATCCTCTCTAACCGAATCGAAGCAATCGACAACCGAAATTATGCGTGCCGTAATAGGTATTTGTTCGCCGGTGAGCCCGTCAGGATAGCCAAGCCCGTCCCACTGCTCATGGTGATGCCGCACGATGGGCGTAACGGGATAAGGAAAATCAACGCGGCTGAGAATCTGCGCGCCCACAGTTGTGTGTATCTTCATCTTCTCAAACTCAGCTGGAGTCAGTCTGCCGGGTTTGTTGATGATGTGCGCAGGGACGGCCAATTTTCCGACGTCGTGAAGCAGAGCTCCCGCTTTTAACGCGGCTATTTCACTGTTCGAAAGACCGAAAACCTGACCCATACCCGCGGCGTAGATCTGTACGCGCCGCACGTGGCAATGGGTTGTTTGATCCTTTGCGTCGATGGCAGTTGCCAACGCTTCGGCCGTGGCGAAATGTAGCCGGCTAAGTTCTTCGGTCTCACGCGTTTTAGAACTTAAGCGAGACCAGGCAAGGTAGAGTACCTGGGCACCGGCAAATACAGTAATGCTGAGCAGTGCAAGCGAGAAGGCTTGATGAAGGGCCCAGGCCGTTACAAAAAGCCCAATGGTAAGAATGAAAAGCTGGTAGCGCCTGGTATGCGGACTTTCACGCCAGCGGGGCTGTGGCGCCGGGAATCTGGTTTTAGTGTCAGCCATGTTGAGTAGCTCCATTCCACTGTCCCCAAACGGCGCTGCGTGTATCCTTTCTAAAGCATCCGAGACTCATGTCTTTAATAAGACCAATCGACCATTAATTCAGCGGCCGGAAGCAAAGCTGGGAGCAATCAGCCTGGCTTCCGGCCATTGTCGGGGGCAAGCGGGGCGACCTTGTGGTTCGCCTTGCTGGGTGAGACCTCTGTCGAAATCGAGTGGCAATTGCTTATTCGCAATTGCTTAACACTCCTTTTCAGAAATTGGCGGCTCGGACTCCGTGCGGAGAGCCCGTGAAGCCTAGCGCTTCTCAGCCGCACTATTCCTTTTTCAATTGTTGTGCCGGATGGATGACTAATCGGGCAGGCTCTGAAAGACCTGCCGCATTGAGGGTTATGCGAATCTGTGTATGTGGAAAAACCAAATCTACCCTTCTGAAAATCAATTTGATAGGTCAGATTGAAAAGGTCAGTCAAACTGCTTAAGCATGAGTTGACAAACGTTCGACTGTCCGGGCACCCTTCGTCTTAATCATCAATTTTAAGGCGCAACCTAACGTAGTTAATTGCAGGTTTAGCGGTGCATGGGGGTCGCCATTAGTCAGCGGTCATCATCCATCTTTCTTCGGGTCGACAAGAGTGGCAAATTCACGCGCCAAACGTTTAGAAGCGACTGAGCGAGCCGGTTATATCGAGTTGCTCCGCGGCAATTTTGGCTTTCGGCAGCTGTGGCTGGGCCAGGTCGTGAGCCAGATGGGCGACTGGTTTGATACGATCGCCCTCTACACAATAATTCTCAACTTGACAGGCTCGGGGCGCGCGATCGGGCTCTTGCTGGTGGCTCGCTTCGTGCCCAGTTTTGTATTCGGCTCGCTCTCGGGTGTCGTCGCCGATCGATTTAGCCGCCGCTCGATTATGATTGTGTCTGATCTGCTGCGCGCTATCGTCGTATTAGGTTTTCTATTCGTTCGCCGCGCCGATCAGTTATGGATCCTTTACTTTCTGACTGTCGTGCAACTGGGCTTGTCGACGTTTTTCGAACCAGCCAAAACTGCAGTAATTCCCTCTATCGTTTCCGACCGCGAACTCGTCGCGGCAAACGCGATCTCTTCGGTGACCTGGTCCGTGATGCTCACGCTCGGCGCGGCTATCGGTGGGCTGGTAACCGGATGGTTCGGCACCGATGTCGCTTTTATTCTTGATGCGTTGACGTATCTTCTATCGGCGGCATTGATCGCGCGCGTCCGGCTACCTAAGCGGGCGCCGCGCGAGAAGAGTAAGCTGACACTTAAACGAGCCCTGGGTATCACTGAGACAATTGAAGGAGCACGATACGTCAAACATCGCCCGCGAGTGCTGGCGTTGTTGCTGGTGAAACCAGCGTGGGGACTGGGTGGGGGAATTCTGACGTTGTTGGCGGTCTTTGGCGAGAAGATTTTTCCTGTGGGAAACAGTGCGGCTACCGGCATTGGTGTTCTCTTCGCAGCCCGCGGAATTGGCACGGCCGTCGGGCCGATCGTT
>JALYXE010000197.1 GCA_030947265.1 Acidobacteriota bacterium | reverse complement strand
TCCTTAATCAGACGGTCTCAGAGATTGGCCGATGTATGGCTCACTTAATTCTGAAGCCGCACACGGTACGGTCTGGACAACTCCGCACGTCCCAAGGTCTCTCAGTGACACCGCGAAAAACACTCAGCCTGAGAAAGATATGATCCAGTCGAGTTAGATCAGGAAAGAGGAGAGTCACGAGGGGGGCGCAAGTATTCCAGACCCTTATCCCCCCGTCAAGTCTTAATCGGCGCTCATCTCATACACGCCATTTCAATTTCCGTTAGTCACCGCAGATTGTGCCGGCAAGAAATCGTCGCCGATCATGATTCCATCGCCAATCATGATACCGTCGCCGATCATGATCCCGTCGCCAATCATGATGCCATTGCCAATCACAATCCCGTCGCCAATCATGATGCCATTGCCCAGCAACATATTCGTATCGAGGAAGCTAATGCCGCTACCAAGAAACAAGCCGTCGCTGGTCAAAATATTCCTTCCAAGTGTCACGCCGCTCGACATTCTTTCAGGGTTAACGGACTGACTGAATTCACCCTCGAGGATGCCATCATTAAGGAGGTAACCCTTGTCGTAAACCTTCTGATACGTCGTGACCAGATCGGAGCCGATTGCATACGTGTGATTGAGAACAATCCCTTGCGCCCACGTGAATGTGTGCCCGGCTATGGTTGTCTGCGGCGTCGGAGGCACAGGGGTCGTCAACAGCGGCTCGCCAACTGTTGTGAATGTTGTCAGGTCGCTTCGAACTAATTTAGCCAGCCGAAATGCGCCTTCGATATTAATTTCGCCCGCGCCTTGCTCGAACATGTTGTAGCCTGCGAGCGGCTGCGCCGTCTCCGTCAGAATGGCCTTCACAAGATTGGGCGTTAGTGTTGGATTGGCTTGCAGTAGCAACGTTGTGGCGCCCGCCACGACAGGCGTCGCCATTGAGGTTCCGCTCAGATACATCATCTGTTGGTGATCAAGCACACTAAGGCCTGCGTCTAATTCCGGGTGCGTGGCCAATAGGTGGTTGCCGGATGCCGCAGCGCCGATGATCCTGTTACCCGGGGCGGCGATATCGGGCTTGACAACATTGTCGTAGTGTTTGACGCCGCTCGTATCCGTCCAGTAGCTGCGCGTTGGCCCGCGCGAGCTGTAGCTCGTAATAGCGTCATCGCCTCGCGCATCGGTGCCGAACGTATTGGAAGCGCCAACGGTAATCGCGGAAGGCTCGTTGCCCGGAGAATGAATCTGTCCATAGAGTCTTATGCCGTTGCTGTCTTTGCCGTTGTTTCCTGCCGCCGCTACGACCACGACGCCGGAATCAACCAGGCGACGCACGGCCTGGCACATCGGATCATTCCAGTATGCGTCCACAGCCGGTGTCCCCACACTCAGATTAACGACCCGTATGTTGTAGACCGCGTGATTGGATATCACCCAGTCAAGCGCGCTCAGCAAACTGGAGGTAGAACCCGTGCCTTGTGAATTGAGGACGCGAAGGTTGACGAGGTTGGCGTTGGGAGCAATCCCTGTGTAAGCCCCATTTAAAACCTGGCCGTTACCGGCGGCAATCGAAGCGACATGAGTCCCATGCCCGTAAACATCATCCGTGCGATTCTCGCCCGTGAAATCCAGGCTGGCGACAATCCGGCTGGTTCCATCGCTGTTCAGCAATGAAGAATGATTGGCGTCGATACCGGAATCGAGGATAGCTATGCTGATGCCTGTTCCATCAAATAGAGTCGTGGTCGTAATACCAGGCAGAGACGTCACGGTCCCTCCGCGGATAGCATCCGTGCCCGTTGTAGCCGTGATGTGCCCGAATGTGCGGAACTGTCTGTCGAGAGAGATGTACTGGACTTCCTTTTGAGCAGCGAGAGCTTCGACGGCACTGGCCGGCAAACTCACCACGTGTGCATTGAAGTTGCGGAACTTACGTGTCGCCTTCACGCCGGAGTTGAGCAGCAGAGCGTCAAGCTGGCGGCTCGGTACGTTATTGAATTGAACAATGGCGTTTACCCGCTTGCTGCGTTGCCTTCCCCGGATATGTTCGGACAAATCAGCCGAGATTTTTGCGGAGCCTGTGAGCTTGGACTGTGCTCTTGCGACACCATAATTGGGGAAAGCAATACACAGATAGGCCAGCACCAAAAGAAGGACGAGACGGATAGTGTTATCGCAGAGATTAATTAATCTCACTTAGCTCCTCCTTTGATTAACGCAAACTCAGGAATCCAAGCTTTACTTAATGCGTCTTATTCAAGGCGCGGGATATTGCAAGACTGGCAAGAGCCGTACCACCAAGAGCCTCGCTTTTTAGAATCCCATAAAGAACGTGGAAGGCCTTGTTCGCGCCGCGCAAATCTGTAGGGGCAAAGAATGGATTTGGATATCGATAGAAGCTGAATAGCGGGGCAAAGCATGAATGGGATCACTTACGCGCATTGAAGCAGAGAGAAACCGAGCTGGAGCTTGCTCAATTTTCTTGCTATCAAGCGGCACCGCGGAGGGGTGCAGAATTCCTCAGCGATCAGGATCACACCGCAGCAGAATGCGCAGGCTGCCGGCAGACTGCTAGTAGGCGGAAGCATAAAACGTGTGGTGTGCGTAGCGGCACTGTTGTTGCGGATAATTATTTTTGACGACCTTACATTTCAGGATCAAAATTGTTGTTTGGGTCGCCAAAGCCTACCCGGCGGTCATACGTTACGAGTGGCAAATCGCGATAGAAATGGAGTGCGTTCATGTCTCAGATAGCAGGGAGTAAGGAACATCTCTTAATAATTGATGATGAACTTGAGATCAGAAATGTATTACAAGAATTTTTGAGCGAGTCTTATCAATGCGTCGCGGTCAATTCCGCGGAAGAAGCCCTTGGGCTGATCGCTACGGAGAGATTCGATTTAATTATTAGCGATATTAAGATGGAACGGATGAGTGGGCTGGAGATGGTTCCGTATATTCTTAACGTCGCGCCTCAAACCGTCATCGTTATGCTCAGCGGACAGCAGACAATCGAATACGCCATCGAGGCAATACGCGCCGGGGCCTTCGACTACATCACCAAACCCTTTGATCTGCGCCACGTGGATGCGGTCGTTTGCCGGGCTCTCGATCACCACAAGCTACTCGAAGCCAAACGACTTTACGAGAACAGCCTTGAAGAGTTGGTAAAACAGCGCACGGCGGAGGTCGAGCGACTGGCATATTACGACACGCTTACCGATCTGCCCAATCGGGTATTGTTTGAAGACCGTCTTGCCCAGGCGGTGGCGGTTGCGCAGCGCAGCCGTCAAATGCGCGGCACACTATTTCTCTCGGTCGATGGGTTCAAGAAGATTAATGACACGCTGGGGCACGCAGTTGGTGACCTCCTGCTGAAAGACTTGGCGGGGCGACTGAAAGAGTGCGTGAGCGACAGGGATACGGTCGCCCGCTTCGATGGAGACGAATTCGCTCTGCTGCTGACGCAGGTCACGGGAACAAAGGATCTAGTGGAGATCTCGCGTTTGATTAACGAGGTGCTCAAGACCCCGTTTCTTCTGGAAG
>JALYXE010000188.1 GCA_030947265.1 Acidobacteriota bacterium | reverse complement strand
CCAGTGCGCCGCTCCTAAGCGCGCAGACTATGAATCCTCCAAGCGCCTGCTGCAACTGGCTGATTCCCGCGGATATACGCAGGCGGCAATCTATGGCATGCAACGAGACGACCGCACTCCAGAGTTCTATGCCGCAGGTCGAGTTGTTTATGCTCCCGATGGCGAGCCAGTGATGTACACCGAACCTGCTCAAGTGATTGATGAGAGTCACCGTCGCAACGAAACGATTTTGACTTTCGTGCCACTCAAGGAAGTGAGCAAGTTAACTGAATTCAAATCGGTGAAAATCGATGTGATTGGCGATAACGGAAGGGTTGCAATCGTCGCTGTGCGGGCACGCTGAAGACCTGCGCCAGAATTAGCCTGCAGAAAGTCAATGCAAGTTTGTAACGAAGAAATCGATCACGGGCCGATCGTAGGCTTCTCCTTGCTCGCCAGTGGCTGAAGGCAGCGTATAGCTGGTCAAAGGCAAGTCGGTTTTTAGCTCTACATTGGTCCGGCTGAGAAAACAGCGTTCGAGAGACTTGGTCGAGTCGCGGAGGTAGCCATCGTCTGCGCCTGCAAGCAGGAGGATGCGTTGGGTTTTGAGACCAGCCGCCATCTCACACGAAGATCGGTTTTCATAGTGGCCGAAGAGATAGACGCGGGTTGCCGCCCGAGCCAGAGACATCAACAGTTGGTTGTTGAGGCTCAGATCATTGGCGACTGACGCGTTTACGAGTTCATCGGAGTTACGTGGCACGGAATCCAGAACCAAAACTTTAACGATTGCGTCTTGAGTGGCAGCGCTTAGAGCAGCGTAGGCGCCCAGTTCCACTCCGAATACTCCGACGCGATCTCCGATTAACTTGCTTTTACTCGGACCCTTTAAGGCGCGAAGGAAATCGAAAGCGGCCAGTACGTCATCTGCTTCCTGGCTGCCGAAAGACGTCCAGTTAACCGGCGGGTTCAATCCATGGCCCCGCAGATCGGGCCAGAGAACTGTAAAGTTGGTGCCCTCGTTTACTTTGATTCCCAGATTGAAGAGCAACGAGCGGTCGCCGCCATAACGATGCAGAAAGATAACTGCCGGAGCTCCTTCTGCTCCTCGCAGCAACCACCCCCTGGCCTGAGTGCCGTCGTGGTTTCGCCACTCTTCGTCAGTTACTTTTAAGGCCGATCCGCTTATTTGGGCGAACGTTTGCGGGGTGACGAGATAAGAGCTACGCGGCGGGCGGGTAATTCCATAGACAATATAACCCGCTGCGATAAGAACCGCGACCACCAGGATAAATAGGATTGGTAGCAGCGACTTAAAGAGTTTCTTGCCGAGTCGTCGTTGACGAGCCATAACAGGGGGGGTGGAAGGCGATGGATAAAGTTATGACTTACAAACCCTACTCAACTTACCTTCGACTTAGTCGTTCCTCCAGTTCTCTTCATTGGCTTGAGCGTAGTCTGCCGGGGTGTTGATGTTATCAAAAAAATGAGTTGCACCTTTCAGATCTGCGAGTTCGCTAAATGAGACCCAGCGCGTGCGCACAGATTGTAGCAGAGCAATGGGTTTTCGTTCGCCACATTTAATCAAATGTTCGGCCCGGCTCAGGCAAGCCTCAACCCGATAGAGGGCGCAAAGAGGCTGAGGAATCAAATCACTTTGAATCGGGGCAACTGCTTCAAAAAATTCGCGGAGACCCGCCAGGCGAAGAAAGAGCTCTCTGGTTGCGAAGGGAAAATCACAAGCGACAACCAGGGCCCAGTTTCCAGCACACGCTGAAAGCGCGGCGTGCAGACCACCCAGCGCTCCCCAATGAGGATAGACGTCGGGAATTCTTACCAGATTAATCGGAACATTAATTTGAATTGCGGAAGTTATTTTGCCAACCAGGGTTATTGAGTGCGTTATGGCAGACAATTCCCCTGCAATGCGCTCAACAAAACTCTCACCGTCGAGCATGAGCAGGGATTTATCGGTTCCCATGCGTCGAGACTCTCCACCGATCAGGATGAACCCCTCAATTGAATCCATTGCAGTCGTCCTTATTTGCCGGCAAGAATGCCCTTCCTTGCCGAGTTGCGGGCAACTTAGCACGCGATCAATTTCTCTCGCAAGGGGAACGTTTTGGCTGGTTTGCGCGTCTAAGAAGTTCAGAATCGCAGCAGGGAATGCCTGGTCTGTGAGTGGGGTTCGTCCAGCTAAAAGGGCACCTTGACCCGCTTGGAAGCGAAAGCTATAGTCCTGTATGAGCATGCGGTCCGGAGACCCTTATTCGATTAGCCAGTAGATGGCAAGAGGTTATTCTTAAATGAAAAGATTCGCGAAAGTTCTTCTCGTTGCTATGGGCATCGCGGTTACCAGCGGACTAGCGACGGCACAAAAACCAGTTGTTGACGCCAAAGCAGGCGACGCTCGCCTTTTTGCGCTCGAAGATCTGCGCCCCGGCATGAAGGGTACGGCGTCGACTGTTTTCTCGGGGACGGAGCCGCAGGAATTTGGGGTGGAGATACTCGGTGTTTTACCCGGCTTTCCGGGGCCCCGGCAATCCGCCATCATCGCTAAACTGAGCGGCGCAAATGTTGAGAAGACGGGAGTCTTCGCGGGTATGTCCGGTTCGCCAGTCTATATTGATGGCAAACTGGTTGGCGCCATCGCCTTTAGTTTTCCATTTTCGAGGGAACCGATCGCCGGTATTACTCCGATCAAGCAAATGATCGATATCTTTGAAAAGGGGTCGATCAACCAGGTACAGCACGCGCAGGAACCAAGAGCCGTTTCTTTTGCTCAATTGGCAGGGACTGAATGGAAAGCAATCCTGCCGAAGCCGGCAATCAGCTCGACCTCGCTTATTGCACCCGCGTCGGAAGGCTCGCGTCTCGTGCCTTTAATGGGTCAACAGATCACTCCAATCGCAACTCCGCTCGTCTTTGGGGGAATTAGCCAGGAGTCGCTTGCGATGTTCGCGCCGCAGCTCATGGCCAACGGTCTCCTTCCGGTTTCCGGGGCTGGGGGGTCGGCAGGCATCACGCCACTTGCGAAGGCGACTGATAAAACTCTTACACCCGGAACGTCTGTTAGTGTCCAACTGGTTCGTGGGGACTATTCGATCGCGGCTTCGGGAACAGTTACGTTTCGCGATGGGGATCACATCTACGCGTTTGGCCATCCGTTTTTGAGTTTGGGCGCTTCAGATATGCCGATGAGCGAGACCGCGGTTGTCACGGTTATTCCTAACATTAATAATTCTTTCAAACTGTCCGTCCCGGGCGCGATGATGGGCTCTATTTCTCAGGACCGCGCCTCAGGTGTTTTCGGCCAACTGGGCCAGGCGCCCAAAATGATCCCCGTGAAGATTAACTTGCACACCAGCCGGGATCGCAGCGAGACCTATTCATACGAAATCGCAAATGATTCATTTTTAACTCCGCTACTGCTAAACATCACCGTCTTCAATACGATTACATCAAGCGAACGCGCGCTTGGCGATTCCACCATTACGATCAAGGGCGCTATTAATGTTAAGGGACAGGAACCGATCGAAGTCGATCGCCGTTTTTCCGCTGCAAACTCCCCAATTCTCGCGGCAGGCTCGGTTGCGGGGCCAATTAGCTCGCTGCTCGGCAGCGGCTTCGACGATGTTCAGATTGAGGGTGTCACGCTGGACATTTCCTCTACTGATACGAAGTATACGGGTACACTCGAAAGAATTGCGCTCAATAAAACTGAAGCCCGCCGCGGAGAAAGGATTGAGATCCAGGCCTACGTGAGGACGGAATCCGGCAAACAATTTGTGCAGCGTATCCCGGTGCAGATTCCCGAAGACGCGACTCCTGGCCAACTGCTAGTTTTTGTCGGCGACGGTGGCGCGCTTCAGGAAGGTTCTGCCGCCCGGGCTTTTGTTCCTCAGGATTTGGGCCAGTTGGTGAAGGCCATAAACAAAGTTAAGAAGAGTGATCGACTTTATGTGAAGCTGTTTCGCATAACGCCTGGCGCAGTTATTGGCACAAGTGAATTGCCAAACCTACCTCCGTCAGTGGTCGCTACACTCAACAGTGACAGAAACTCAGGTGGTTATACTCCGACAGCACTCTCCGCTGTTTATGAGATGGAGTTGTCGCCCGCAGAGTTTGTAATCTCCGGACAACAGTTAATCGCGTTGGATATCGTGCCTTAGTTTGCAACGGTTTTACAGGTTGAAAAGAAAAAAGGTGCGACGCCTATTACCGGGCGTCGCACCTTTTGTTATTCCGTGCGCCCGTAGGAATTTCAATTCATTCGCTATCGGGACTTTTGGTTTCCAGGCTGAAGCCCTGGACATTCGCGGCTTGCGAAGTTTGGGCTGCGCGCAAACTGACGGTTTGCGCTACAACCCTATGTAGCGACGACAAAGAGGAACCGCCCTTTAGAGTTTGGTATTAAAACTGCAGAGTTGGCGAGCCCAGAGTTTTCAATCTCTTTCCCCAGCCCATGCCCTCCAAAAAGTAGGAGCGTGGCATTAGCGGGAGCCCATTTGAATAGCTGCGGGAGCATCTTTTCGAAGCGCTCCAATGCTCGGCAGGTAACGAAACCGATATCAGGCGCAGCAATATTTTCAAATCGCTCGGCAATCACTGTGGCCCGCTTTGAAGTCGACGTTTGCCTCAATGCTTCGCGAAGGAACACGGCTTTCTTCTTCGACGCCTCGATCAGAACTGCCTCAATGTCCTCCCGGACGATTAGGCAGGGAATGATGGGTAGTCCGGCGCCCGAACCAACGTCGGCGAGGCGCGCGCCCTCTGGCAGGTATTGAAGCAGTAACAATGACTCCAGAACATGTCTGGCGGCAAACTCGCGAGGTGCGGAAGGCGCAACGAGGTGTAAGCGAGAGTTCCATACGTTGAGGAGTTCGTAATACTTCGACAATCGCTCCACAGCCTGCGCCGTGAGCTTGACCTGATAGCGTGCTGCGTTAGTTTCGAGTGCCTCTTTAAATTCACTGGTCTGCGGGCTCGTTAAATTCATTTATGTAAGAATTGAGTTCGTTTGAAGCGCCGAAGCTGCGAAATGCAATAGCCTGGCCCAACGGGCCAGGAATGGGAAGACAAAAAAAGTTTCCTTGAGCTGTAGGCGCGAAATAATCCGTCGGCTTCGGTCTGACCTTCAGGTTGTTTGAAGACCGCATTTTATTCCGCGCCTTCAGCGCTTGCGGGATTCTAAGTTAACGTTATCCTGGGCCGTTGGCCCAGGCTGTTACATTTCGCGCCTCTGGCGCTTTTGCAAAGAATCATTTCTGAGAAGTTTAAGCAAGGGGACGCACAGCGCAAGGGCTCAGGTTAGGCGGTCTAATACTAGTGGCGCGCGACGCGGATTTGAAGGAGGGCATGTTGCGGGGGCTTTGTCGTTTGCCCTATGCGTGCGATGCTTATTATCCGGGCTCCTTTTTACATTTTTAAGAGTTCATATGATTGATGATCTAGCCGAGCAACACCGCCGACTTGGACAAGCGGTTACCGCCATCGTCTCTGAATACGTGACCACGCTGGACT
>JALYXE010000173.1 GCA_030947265.1 Acidobacteriota bacterium | reverse complement strand
GTATCTCATTGTCGACTACTCGCAATTCGATCCCATTCATGTCCTCACACCGCTGGTTACCTTGCTGGCCCTCGGGATGCTATTGCAGCGCCAGCGACTTCATGTAATTCGCGCCACACCGCTCGCCGGCGTCGTAACGCTCCTGGCGGCGATCTTCCTCATCCAGATTTTTAATCCGCTGCAAGGTGGAATCATGATCGGTCTGTCAGGCGCCATGCTGATTCTGGTGCCTGTTAGCTGGTTCTATTTTGGACAAGCTGCCAGCCCGCGATTGATTGGTGTCGCGCTTCGCTTGATCGTTTTCCTCGGCATAATCGCTTCACTCTACGGTGTATACCAACTGATTTGGGGATACCCACAATTCGAGCGCTACTGGCTGGAGAATGTTGAATTTTATGTCTCCATCGGGGTAGGCCATGTGAAACGGCCGCTGGCTACATTTACCAGTGCAGAAGAATGGGGAAGGTACATTGCGATGGGCGCGCTAATCGCATTTGGCTTTGTTTGCGGCACAAAGCGGTGGCTGAATCGCGCAGGTTGGTTTCTTTGCGCCGCCGGGCTCTCTATTGTGCTCCTTTTTACCGGGCAGCGCACAGCAATCTTCGGTCTGATCTTAGGTTTTGTCTCGCTGATCTTGCTTGGTGCGCGAAGCTTTCGGGGAGTCGGTGTACGCCTGATTTTGCTGATGGTGCCGTTGCTGCTTATTGTCATGCTGGCAAACCCGCCAAGCGAAGACGAAATGTGGAACAAAGAGGAAACTGAGACATTCGGAACGTTGCTTTCGCACACAGAGCGCGGAACGCTGCAGCCTACCGGAGAAGATAGTTTGTATGTGCGTCTCGAAGTCTGGAAAGACTTACTTACTAACGTTGTTCCTTATCGACCGCTGGGTTCAGGACTCGGAGCAGGCTCACTGGGCGCATTGAAGTTTTCCGATAACCCCGAAGAGACGGCGATCGATAATTTTGTCTTAGTGCTCGCGGTTGCATGCGGCATTCCGGGCGCCCTCTTGTTCTTATGGATCCTGGGAAGTGCAACTTGGTTTGCTTTCCGCCAGACGAGGCGAGTCCACCACCCCAGGCGGGCTGTACACTTGGGGGCCCCGATCGTTCCCGAAACTCCCGAAACAGCACTCACACGAATCATAGCGGCGCTGATGCCGATGTTTGTTCTCAACAACTTGTTCGGGTTGACGTTTTCCCTATATGCCGTGGCGCCTATCGGGTGGTTGCTCATAGGTTGGATCAGTGCGGAGGAAGGCAGGGCGCGGAGTAGCGAAGCAGTAACGCCGGTGTTGAAGAGTTCAGCAGTTCCGGAGAAGTTGGCAGTGGCTCAGCCCTTAGCATGAGATCAAAAGCTTTTCGTTTCTTTGCGTACTCTTCGCGTTCTTTGCGGTTGGATCCGAGCGCAGAGACAAGCGAGACCGCAAAGGACGGAAACACAATCAAAGGCGCGAAGAAGAAAACCTAAAGAACGCTTTGAAGATTCTCTTTTACAACCATACTGGCAAGGTGAGCGGGGCGGAGCGTGTGTTGCTACGGATTCTCGCGCAGCTCAATCGCAAGCGCTTTGAGCCCGTCCTTTTGTGCCCCGCGGACGGTAGCCTGCAAGACGATGCTCGGACTATCGGTGTACCTTGCGGCAACGTGAATGAGTTGCAAGCGCGATTTACCTGGCGGCTCGGCCACTTACTTCGTTATCTCGCGTCCTTCATTTCGGTGATTCGCCAAGTACGAGCGCGCGTGATCGAAAGCCAGCCCGAAATCGTCCACGCCAACAGCATTCGCGCGGGATTGGTTATTTCAGTGGCCACGATTGGACTTCGAAAACCAATCATCTGGCATATTCACGATCTTTTGCCGCGGCATCCATTAAGTGCGTTCATTCGCCTCTTTGTTCTTATTGTTCCTCCTGTTCGCATCGTCGCAGTATCGCAGGCAGCCGGAGATAGACTGTGTAGCAACGTTCTGCGCGCGTTTCCAGGCCGCGTTAACGTTAGCGTGATTCACAACTCGGTGGACGCCGAGAGCTTTCGTCTGCATCCGACGAAAGGTATTGAAATACGCAAAGAACTGCGATTGGTTTCGGGGGACGTCCTAATCGGAATCGTCGGCAACTTGTCACCCACAAAAGGGCAATTGGAGCTAATTACAGCTTTCGCGGACGTATTGAAGCGTATTCCAGACGCCGCCTTGTTAATAGTCGGCGCCGCAATCTTCAACCGCGACGATGGCTATCAGCAACAGTTGGTAACCCACGCTAACGCGCTGGGCATCGCTAATCGCGTGCGGTTTCTCGGACACCGGGGCGATGTAGCCGCAATTATGAATTCGCTGGATCTCCTTGTACTTAACTCCACGTCGGAAGCATTTCCTTTAGTTGCTTTGGAAGGACTCGCCTGCGGCGTTCCACTGCTTTGCACGGCCGTTGGCGGTTTACCCGAACTGATCACACACGGTAGAAACGGCTGGCTTATTCCGCCCGGAGATCAACGCAAACTTAGAGAAGCAATCTTGTTGCTCATTGAGCAGCCCCATCTGCGCGCACGGCTGGCAAGAAATGGCCAGCGGCGTGTGGAGACTAACTTCACGCTTGCCAGGTTCATGTCGCAGATGGAAGCGCTTTACGGGCATATACGTGCATCACATTCGAGCGCTTCGCACGCTGCGAAAGCCACAAAAGCTACGAAGCCCAGGCAATACAAGATTCCGGCTATTCAAACAGCGCTACCTAGCAGAACAGCTTCATCATCGTCGAGCATCGCAGTCTTCCACGACAACTTTGCGCAGATGGGTGGGGCCGAACGAGTGGCGGAGGAGATCTACAATTTGCTGCCGGGAGCGACACTGCACACAACGGCCGCGGTTCGCGAGATACTATCAACCGGATTACGCCAGGCTGAAATTAGGACTTCGTGGATGCAGTACCTGCCTGGTCTCAAGCGACACTTCCGTCATTATTTTCTCTTTTATCCTTTCGCGGTGGAGTTGGTTGATTTGTCTAAATTCGATTTGATTGTCAGCAGTTGTTTTGGTTATGCAAAAGGAGTTCGCAAGCGTCCCGGGGCTGTGCACGTCTGCTATTGCCACACGCCGATGCGATGGGTCTGGCGCTACGAAGACTACAGCGCGCGCGCGGGCTTCGGCCCAATTACACGCAAGCTGCTTCCGATTCTGCTTTCACTACTAAAGCGATGGGATCGGCGAGCGTCCAGGCAGCCAGACTACTTCATCGCCAACTCGCAGGTTGTGGCTGAGCGGATCAAGAAGGTTTACGGTCGCGGCTCGGTAGTAATACCCCCGCCGATCGACGTGAATCGTTTTCAACCCTCCGAGAAAAGGACCTCCCAGGACGACTATTATCTCGTTTTATCACGTCTCGTACCTTACAAACGGATTGACCTGGCAGTTGAGGCGTGTACGCGGCTGAATCGCCGCCTTCTTATTGTGGGTGACGGTCCGGATCGCGTGCGACTTGAAAAGCTTGCAGGACCAACTGTTCGATTTCTTGGGAGGCAGAGCGACGAGGCTGTCGCACAACATGCCGCCGGCTGCCGCGCACTGTTGTTTCCCGGCGAAGAAGATTTTGGTATGACGCCGCTGGAGGTCAACGCTGCCGGGCGGCCCGTGATTGCCTTTCGCGCCGGCGGCGCGTTGGAAACAGTAGTCGAAGGCACGACCGGGCTCTTCTTTGATCAGCCCACCACGGCCTCGCTGATACAAGCCATAGAAGATTTCGAACTTCGCTCATGGAATCCTTCCCAGCTGCGGGCTCACGCTTGCGGGTTTGACCGCTCGGTCTTCCGGAAGCGCCTCCTTGAATTCCTCCGCGAGGTTGCGCCAGATGTGCAGCTGGAAAGAAACTCAGTTTGGGATGGCTTCGCGCTTCCCGATAGCACTGATGCAACCTTACCTGCGCTCCGCCCTGCGACATAAAAAACGCCACAAAAAGCTCCTGGTTCAGCCACTTAACCTCTTATTTTTCTGGCAATTGAAGCGCTTTGCCATTTTCTTTCTATAGCACGTGAGCTAACCGTGGAGGCGCAGGAAGCAAGTGCGGAGAAGGGCTTTTCGCAGGTTAGCTGGTAGCCGATTAGTTTGGGACAGTTTCCGCCCGGTCATGGTTTCGAGGAGAAACTCTGATTGAAACAAGCATAGGAGGCCATTGTTTTGACTTATAGCGTTGCACTCTGGGCCTTGTTCGCCGAGCTGACAGGACAATTCACAAATCTAAACGAGCAAATCTTGATGCGTGTGAATGGCATGGCGGGCCACTCATGGTTTTTCGACAGCCTGGTGAGCCTTAGCCAGGAGAACGATCTGGTCAAGGCGGGAATTATTGGATGTTGTTTCTTTGCCGCCTGGTACAGCGGTAAGACAATTGGTGAAATGCGCGCCCGCCGGAAGATCTTGCTGACCACTCTGATCGCCGCTGTTTGCGTGCTCGGCACTACCAAGGCACTTTCGCATGCGATCTTTCTACCGCGCCCCGCTATCGAGTCGCAGAAGATCTATCACTTATCAGGGGACAGCCTGGTTGAAATGAAACGTTCCAATGTTCGTATTCCTCTCGATGAGACTAGCCAAAAGGATCATCGCGAACTACTCAATGGCGACGTGCAAACTAATGATCTCGGATCCTTTCCCAGTGACCACGCAGGGTTCTTTCTGGTGATCTCCCTGGGAATTTGGTTGGTCTCTCGCCGAATCGGACTAGTTGCAGTGGGATGGACAATTTTTGTAATCCTTGCTGGAAAGATGATCCAGGGCGCTCACGCCCCAATCGATATTGTGGCTGGAGGAGTTGTTGCGATCACTGAATTGTCGGTGTTGCGCTTTGCAGCGCGGAGCCGGCTGGATCAGATTCTCGACAGGGTAAGTCTGTGGTCAACTAAGTACGGCGCACTTTCAAGTGCGATTCTTTTTGCGGTTGTGTTTGAAATCTCAAGCACGCTGATTCATGTCAGACAATTCCTGGGGCTGCTTGCGGCTGTCAGAGCTCACATAATGATGGCTAATCCTTAAGTTAACGTAAATCTTTATGACTATCGCAAGAAAAGTTGCTTCTGACCAAACAAAACTAAAGTGTCTTGTGATCGCTGTGTCGGGGTTCTTCTTTCTGACCTCTTGCAAGGCGTTGGGGAAAGAAGGCCTGGTACTCATGACCGACCCGTCCTATAAGGCAGCCATCTTTGCAACAAACAAGATCGGGTTTGGTTCACCCGATGGACTTCTCTGGAGAAGTGGAAAACTTTATCTGGCTGATGAAGGCGGCGTAGCTCTCGAGGTCTGGAGTAAAGAGGATGGAATGAAAACGATTCTTGACTCTCACTTCGGAACGGAGTCGCCGGAGGACCTGGTAATAGATTCTGAGGGCAATATTTTTTTCAGTGATGACGATGCGGGAGGTATTTGGGAGGTCGATGCGCTGGGCAAGCAACATCTACTTGCGGGTAAGGATAAGGGCCTGACCTCGACTGAAGGTATTGCACTCACGACCGACGGATTGATCCTGGTTGGCGATGGGGAACAGCACCAGGTGTTTCAAGTCAGCAAGGCGGGTGCGGTTTCGGTGTTTCTCGGCAGAGAGTTTGGCATCACTAAGCCCGAGAGCATGGCGTTTGACGAAAAAGGCAATCTTTATATCGCCGACAATAAAGACAATGTCCTCTATCAGCTGGATACCAACCGCAAGCTTCATCGTGTAATTGATCGCAAAGATCAATTTTCGCCTGAGACAATTTTCTATTTCAAAGGCTCGCTCTACATCACAGACAGCCGGGCAGGCAAACTTTATGTATACACGCCCAATGAAGAGTTGAGGACCATCGCGGCATTTGGCGGCCAACTCAAAAACGTTCAGGGAGTCACCGTCGATGACCAGGGCGATATTTACGTCTCTATTCAGTCAGACCTGAAGAACAAGGTTGGTTACATAATCAAAATTAGTAAAGAGAGCTGAGCGGATTGCGCTGGGTCCCCGGCGCGGCAGACGCGCTGGTGCTTTACCGGCCACCGTTCCCCAATCCAGGTAGAAATAGCATGTCGAGCATTGTTGAGAGCCTCGGTCTTGAACCGCACAACCTGGCTGGCAAAGGCGACAAGCCATCGCCGCAGTGCCATGGCGCGAGCATGGACCATTTCCTAAACAACACTGTTACGCAGCTTTTTGAAGAGCAGGTTGCTCGGGGCCCTGAACGGCTAGCTGTCCTTTCTGGAAACGAGCGACTGAGCTACGCCGCATTGAACGCTCAAGCTAACCAATTAGCGCGGTACTTGCGCCAACGCGGAGTAGGACCGGAAACACTGGTGGGCGTCTGTATCGATCGTTCGCCGAATATGGCTATCGGCATCCTTGGAGTTCTCAAGGCGGGCGCGGCCTATTTGCCTCTCGATCCGGACTATCCGACTGAACGGCTGACATGGGTCGTCAAAGACTCAAGTGTGTCCTTTGTATTAACCAAAGAAAACCTCGCCGCTCAGTTTCGACAACACAAAGCCACAGTCGTTCTTCTCGACGCCGACGCAGCTCGAATTGTGCAGCAACCTGATGAAAACCTGGCAGATGGACCGAAGCCCAACGACTTGGCTTATGTGATCTACACGTCCGGATCGACGGGAGAGCCGAAGGGCGTGATGATCAATCATTCAAGCCTGGCAAACTATGTGCTTGCGCTCCAGGTTGAACTGGACCTCAATCAGAATGATCGTTATTTACATACTGCGTCGATTGCGTTCTCCTCATCACGCCGTCAATTGCTCCTTCCGCTTTCACAAGGCGCGGCGGTTGTAATTGCCAGCTCCGAAGAAAGAAAAGATCCGTTAGCTCTGTTTGAGATGATCAAGCAAGGTGGGGTGACGGTCATGGACGCGGTCCCATCGTTCTGGCGAAATTGCACCACGGCGCTACTAGCTCTCGATAGTGAATCGCGCCGCCAGCTTCTCGGCAATGGGCTACGTCTGATGCTTTCAGCGAGCGAACCCCTATTGTCTGACGTTCCGAACATCTGGATGCATCAATTTGGTCACCCCGCCAGCCATGTCCACATGTTTGGACAGACTGAAACGGCCGGCATCGTTTGCCTCTACAAGATCCCGGCTATTGAAACCGGCAAAACCCACGTTGTTCCAATCGGTCACCCTATTGCCAACTCTGAGATCTTCATTCTTGACGAGGAACGACAACCGGCGCCTGCGGGGACAGCAGGCGAACTTTATATTGGCGGCGCTGGAGTCGGGCGTGGCTATTTGCATCGGCCCGACCTTACAGCCGAAAAGTTTATTGCTCATCCCTTCCGCGAAAAGCCCGGAGCGCGACTTTACCGCACTGGCGATTGGGCTCGGCAGCGCGGCGACGGACAGATTGAATTTGTTGGCAGGCGAGATAGTCAGATGAAACTGAGGGGCTTTCGCGTTGAGTTGGGCGAAGTCGAAGCAGTGCTTGCACGGCACGGCGCGGTGAAAGAAAACGCCGTTGTGGCAAGAGAAGACCGCTCCGGAACGAAGCGGCTGGCAGCATATTTTGTCCCCCGAAACCTCGCGCCCACAGTTACTGAGCTTCGAACTTTCCTGGGTGCGCAGTTACCAGACTACATGGTGCCATCAACATTCGTGCAGTTGGCGGCCCTCCCTCTGACGGCGAATGGCAAAGTCAACCGGCGAGCATTGCCAGACCCGGCCGAGATTCGGCCAGAGCTCTCAACCAAATATGAGTTTCCGCAAACCGCCACCGAGAAATTGCTGGAAAAGATCTGGAGCGAGGTATTACAGCTTGAGAAAGTGGGAGTTGAAGACAACTTCTTTGAGTTGGGCGGTCATTCTTTGCTGGCAATACAAGTGATTGCCAGGATCAATCAACAACTCAGGATCATGCTGCCACTCCGCACGTTCTTTGACGGTCCGGCTATTCGAAAACTGGCGAACAAAATCGATTCAATGGTTTTCGGAGAAGGCTCTTCTATTCCCACTCTGGGACGCACGAGCCGAGATCAGGAGATTCCTCTTTCTTTCGCCCAGCAACGCCTTTGGTTTCTCGACCAACTCGAGCCTGGAAGTTCGCTTTACAACATCAACCGAGCCTTGCGTCTCAGAGGTGCTCTCGACGTGGCAAAGTTGGAACGCGCGCTGCAGGCGATTGCCGCACGTCATGAAGCATTGCGCACTACGTTCGTTGCCCCCGATGGCCGGCCAGTCCAAATAATAAAACCTTCGGTCACAGTTCCGTTTCAACTTCAGGACCTGCGGACGTTGCCCTCCGCGGCACGCGAAGAAGAAGCGCAGCGGCTAGTCAGAATTGAAGCCGAGAAGCCTTTCGACCTTTCTCGTGCTCCATTACTGCGCGTTACCACGTGGCAGCTAGCCGAAGAAGACCACCTCCTGCTGCTTTCCATTCATCACATCATCAGCGACGCCTGGGCCATCAAAACATTCTTCCATGAGCTTGCAACTTTCTATCAAAATGAGGGCAGGGAAGAGTCGCTGACAGAGTTGCGAATCCAGTATCCAGACTTTGCTCACTGGCAGCGCAGCCGGCTTGACGGTGAAGTGCTTGAACAGCAGCTCGCTTACTGGAGAAACCAACTTGACGGGGCGCCGTCTTCGCTGAAACTACCCACCGATTATCCGCGACCCGCGAGCCCAAGCTTCCGCGGCGCGCAAGCATCAATTGCGCTACCCGACCGTCTTAGTGAATCGCTGAGGGACTTGAGCCGCCGCGAGGGCGTGACGCTTTTTATGACCCTCATTGGCGTTTTTCAAATCCTGCTTGGGCTCTATTCCGGACAGGACGACGTGTTGCTGGGGATCCCGGTTGCAGGTCGTAGCCTGATTGAGATGGAAGGGTTGATAGGTTGCTTTGTAAATACGTTGGTGCTGCGCGGTGACCTCTCGGGAAATCCCACTTTTCGAGAACTGATCAAACGTACACGGGAGGTGGCACTGGGTGCCTACACCCACCAGGAGATTCCGTTTGAGAAGTTAGTTGAGAAGTTGCGACCTGAGCGCAGCCTCAGCCGAAGTCCGCTTTTCCAGGTCATGTTCGTACTTCAGGACGAAACAAAGCCAGACCTGAGTTTACCTGGATTACACGTAAGCAGCGTGCCGGTTGAGTCAGCCACAGCGAAGTTTGATTTTGCGCTGAGCGTGATCGAAAAAGTGGACGGGTTGAGCGTTTGTTTGTCTTTCAGCACCGACCTGTTTAATTCCGCAAGCATGCCGCTGATGCTTGAGGACTTCCAGCTTCTTCTGGAATCAATCGTTGCCAATCCGGCGCAACATCTCTCCGATTTGCCGGCGCTTAGTTGGCCACGGCGAGCAAGGGCAATAGAGAAGCAACACCTGGCGACCCAGGAAAGAGCAGAACCTGAAAGAGAATTTCTGGCGCCCCGTACTCCTATTGAACAAAGGCTGGCGGGAATTTGGACCGAGATCTTGAGCGTCGAACGAGTGAGTATTTACGACAACTTCTTTGAACTGGGAGGACACTCTTTGCTTGCAGCCCAGGTTATCTCGCGCGCGCGAAATATGTTTTCCGTAGAGTTACCCTTGCGACGTCTTTTTGAAACGCCTACGTTGGCCGGATTGGCCGAGGCAATCTACGAAATCCAAACGGCTGAAACCGGTGAGCAAGAGCTGGCTGCAATACTAGCTGAGCTGAGCCAACTTACAGAAGAGGACGCCCAACTTCGATTCGGCAGAGCGCCTGCGACCCCTTGAGCGGCCGAGCATTGTGAGTGTCGCGAGCGCATCTTCCCAGGCGGGCCAGTGAGCACTGAAATGATGGTCGAGACGAACAACGAAGTCTATGAATTGACTCCGACGCAGCAAGCGATGCTGATGTATTCGCTTTACGCGCCGCAATCAAAGGCGTATTTCGAGCAAGTCTGCTACTCCTATCAGGGCTCGCTCGACAGTCGCGCTTTTGCCCAGGCCTGGCAGCGGGTGATCGATCGCCATGCCATTCTGCGAACGCGCTTTTCCTCAGGCGACCCTGAGTATTTGCAACGGGTCCAACCGCACGCGGCTCTCCCATTCCAATATCATGACTGGCGCGAATTATCGGCTGTTGGGCAGCAGGCGCAGCTCGATAAGTTTCTGGAGCGTGATTCCGGCAGCGCGTTCGATCTATCCAAACCTCCACTCATCCGAATTGCAGTTTTCCAAACAGATGAGGACGCCTATTGGATTGTGGTGAGCAATCACCACATCGTGTTAGACGGGTGGTCGATGTCGGTGGTGCGCAATGAAGTGTCGCAGTTCTATCGGGAACTAGTACATAACAAAGAGTTGGATCTCGAACCACCCTTCCAGTTTGGCGAGTATCTGAAATGGCTGGAACGGTCCGCGACACGGAATCCAGGTGTAGAGGAAAAGTTTTGGCGTCGCGAGTTGGATGGTTTTGTATGGCCGAATCATCTGCCAATTGATAAGTCTGCCGGTAAGCTGTCGAGCCCGGATGAACAGTTTGAGGAAAGGCAGGTCTCACTGCCCGCCGCGGTAACTAAGGCAATTAAGGAGTGCGCGAAACGCCACCATCTAACAATGAGCACCTTGTTGCAGGCAGCGTGGGCCACACTGCTCAGCCGCTACTGCAATACCGACGACGTAGTCTTCGGAATTACTGTGTCCGGCAGGCCTCACGATTTAGCCGGGATTGAATCGATGGTTGGACTGCTGATAAACACGTTACCGGTCCGAGTGGAAATGAGCGATCAGGAAACGTGTCTCTCGTGCCTAAAGAAATTGCAAAGCAAAGTTGCTGGATTGCTCGAGCATGAACATAGCTCATTAGCCCAAATTCAGGAATGTAGCGACCTCCCCCGCAACTTGCCACTTTTTGAGACGCTTCTCGTGGTCGAGAATTTTGCAGGTTCCGGCTCGTTGTTCGATCTGGAGGGACCGATCCGGGTTTTGAGATCGCATCTCTCAAGGACTAACTATCCTCTGACACTCGTGGTGGATCCCGGCGATCAGTTACGACTGCAACTGGTCTATCACAGCAGCCGCTTTGCGAACGAAGTAATCGAGAAAATGCTGGCCCACCTGGGCAACATTCTTCAGGCAATGGTTTCGAATATCGAACAACCGATCACCCGTTTACAACTACTTTCAGATACGGAGAGGCAGACCTTACTCACCGAGTGGAACAGTACTGCCGTGGATTGTCCTAAGGCAAAGCCAATCAATCGGCTCTTCGAGCGGCAGGTGAAATTAACGCCTGAAGCACTGGCGTTGGTTAATCAGGATCAGCAATTGACCTACTCGGAACTTAACAGTCAGGCCAACCAGCTCGCGCATTACCTGAATGAGCTTGGTGTTGGCCCAGAGTCTCTGGTCGGTATTTGCGTAGAGCGATCGGTCGAGATGCTGGTGGCAGTATTAGCTACGCTTAAGGTAGGCGGAGCATACGTGCCGCTGGATCCTTCTTATCCCAAAAGTCGCCTCGCCTTCATGCTAAGCGACAGTGGCGTGCAGGTGTTGCTGACCAACGACCGAATGCTGCAACAACTTCCTGATTACAGCGGAACGCCTGATCAAAGGGTCGCCATTGTAAGACTCGATAAAGACATCGAGGTGATAAGGAACCGCAGCCGTGAAAATCTAAGCACGGCCGCAACCGCAACCGATCTTGCATATGTGATCTACACGTCTGGTTCGACCGGAGATCCCAAAGGAGTGATGATCGAGCACGGCTCGCTGGTCAACTTCACGTTAACGGCGGCTGAGGAGTACGCAATTTCTCCGAATGATAGGGTGTTGCAGTTTGCTTCGCTCAGTTTCGATACGAGTGCCGAAGAAATCTTCCCAGCTCTTATCACGGGTGCGACTGTGGTCCTGCGAACTGATTCTATGCTCAGCTCGGCCGCAGATTTTCTGAGAAGCTGTGCCGAGTCTGGAGTGACTATTCTGGATCTTCCCACTTCTTATTGGCACGAGTTAACCGATGAGATTTGCGCAGACAATCTCTCGCTTCCTGGGACGGTGCGGCTGTTAATCCTGGGCGGGGAGAAAGCCTTGCCCGAACGTCTCGCGAGTTGGCAGGCGCGCGTGGGCCGCGGCGTGCGAGTGGTTAACACGTATGGACCAACCGAAACAACCATAGTTGCGACGATGTACGATTTTTCTGCGGAGAATGGCCGAACTCGCCACCCAGAGATTCCGATTGGCCGGCCGATTTCTAACGTCACCGTGTACGTCCTGGATCGTCAGCTTAATCTTGTTCCGATCGGAGTGCCAGGTGAGCTTTACATCGGTGGCGCCGGCGTGGCCCGAGGGTACCTTTGCAGCCCGGAGCTAAACGCCGAAAAATTCATTTCCAATCCCTTCGGAAACGAAGGCGCTCCGCGTTTATACAAAACCGGCGACGTCGTTCGTTACCAGCCCGAAGGTAATATCGAATTCCTCGGCCGCTTCGACAACCAGGTGAAGGTTCGCGGTTTTCGCGTCGAGTTAGAGGAGATCGAGCGGGCCATTGGAAAACATGAGAGCGTGTCCGATGCGGTCGTTATCGTGCAGGACGAAGACGGCGAGGATAAACGTCTGGTGGCTTATGTTGTTTCGAAGCGGGACGCACATCCGGCTGTCAGCGAATTGCGTGAATTTCTTGCTGCGAAGCTGCCGCTATATATGGTCCCGGGTACGTTTGTGATGATTGAGACGTTGCCTTTAATGCCAAACGGAAAGATCGACCGGCAGTCGTTGCCGCGCCTGGACCAGGGAAGGCCTGCGTTGGATGCGAGTTTCGACGCGCCACGCAGCCGTCTCGAAGAAACGGTAGCCAGGGTTTGGTGTGAGTTATTGAAACTCGACCGAGTGGGAATTCATGACAACTTCTTCGAGCTTGGCGGACATTCTTTGATGGGCGCCAAACTAATTTCAAATCTGCGCCGCAGGCTGGACATAGATCTGAATCTGATTGATGTCTTCCAGTCGCCAACTGTAGCCAGGCTGGCTGAACTCATCTATCAACGTCAGACCGAAGCGGCGGATGACGAGTTGGCTAGTCTACTGGCTGAATTGGAGAATCTCTCTGACGAAGAGGCTCAGCAAAGACTTGCCGAAGAGATAGGCAGGGGCGGAAGACGCGCGGACGCGCTGAAATTGGCACTTATCACTACGGGAGCCTGCCCATTTCAAATACTGTCCGAAGCATCATAAAAAACGAGTAAGGCGGAAACCACCGTGCCAACCAATGCTTTGAACGTTCGAGAACAACTTGCCGGCCTTTCGCCGGCAAAGCGGGCGCTCGTCGAATTAACGCTCCTGAAAAAGAAAGCCGCCGCCGGTGAATCAAAGCCGCTCATCTCGCCCCGGCCAAAAGATTTACCCGCGCCGCTTTCTTACTACCAACAAGGCCTCTGGGTGTTAAGCCAGCTAATGCCCAATACTTCGCTTTATCACGTTCCCAAGGCCATGAAGCTGACTGGCGACCTGGATATTCCGGCGTTGAAGGGGGCCCTTGACTACGTCGTGGCGCGTCACGAGGCACTGCGGACCAGCTTTGCGGCGGTGGACGGAGTTCCGACGCAGGTCGTTAGCGAGCTGCTCACGCTCGACATACCGTTTCGTGAGCTAAGTCATCTGCCGGCGCGCGAACGAGAAAGGGAGTGCCGGCGAGTGCTGCGAGAAGAGGCGCGCCGGCCTTTCGATCTGGAAAAGGGGCCATTGATCCGGGCTATCCTGCTGCGCCTACACCAACGTGAACACATTGTCCTGGTGACGACGCACCACATCGTCACAGATGGATGGTCCATGGGCATTTTTCATCGCGAGTTAATGGCCCTCTATGAGGCTTTCGCGACCGGAAAGCCTTCGCCACTGCCTGATCTGCCGATTCAGTATCCCGACTATGCTTACTGGCAGCGCCAATGGTTTCAAGGGAAGGTCTATGAATCGCAGCTCGCCTATTGGAAGAACCAATTCCAAAGTCTGCCGCCAGTGCTGGAGCTGCCAACCGACCATGCCCGTCCCTCGGTTCAAGCTCATCGTGCTTTCCGCGGCTCGAAACGGAAGCTTATGTTGTCTAAGGTTCTAACGCGGCAGTTAAAAGAACTATGCCAAAAGGAAGAAGCAACTCTCTTCATGGTTTTGCTCGCGGCGTATCAGACCTTGCTTCATCGCTACACAGGCGAGGAAGACATCGTGGTCGGCTCTCCAATTGCGGGCCGATGTTTGGAAGAAACTGAACAGTTGATCGGTCTTTTCGTCAACGCCCTCGCCCTGCGTGGAGATCTCTCAGGCGATCCTACGTTCAGCCAATTGCTTCTTCGCGTGAAGGAGGTCGCACTCGGAGCTTATGCGCATCAGGACTTGCCTTTTGAGAGGTTGGTCAAAGAGATACAGCCAAATCGCACGCTGGCCCACAATCCGTTATTTCAGGTGATGTTCGTGTTACAAAGTGACCCGGTTCCAACCCTGGAACTTCCCGGCCTCACAATCAGTCACATTCAAGTGGATAACGTCGTGGCTAATTTTGATTTAACACTAGATGCTGTAGAACGTGATGGGCAGCTTGAGTGCTTACTTGAAAGCAACGCCGACCTCTTCGATGACGAGACTATAACGCGGTTACTCGGCCACTTCGAGAATTTGCTGGCAGGCATTGTGGCGAACCCTCAGCAACGAATTTCCGAGCTGCCTCTTTTAAGCGAGCTTGAACGCCGCCAACTCCTTGTCGAATGGAACAACACCAGTAGCGACTACCCCGCAGAAACATGCGTCCAGAAATTATTTGAGGAGCAAGTCGACGCCTCGCCCACCTCTGTCGCTTTACTTTTTGGCGAGCAGCAAATGACTTATCAAGAACTAAACATACGCGCAAATCAGTTGGCCCACTATCTGAGAAAGAAGGGCGTGGGACCGGAGACTCGCGTAGGGATCTGCGTGGAGCGGTCGCCGGAAATGATCATCGGGTTGTTGGGAATTGTGAAGGCAGGAGGCGCCTATGTGCCGCTTGATCCCGGCTATCCGGAATCGCGGCTCAAATTTATGCTTGAAGATGCGGAAGTGCCTTTGATGCTGACTAAAAAACCACTGCGCCAAAGCTTCAGCGTCGAATCCGCGGAGGTCCTTTGTCTCGATGAACTCCTGGACGATATCGCGACCGAAAACCGAACGAATCCGAACATTGAAACAACTGCGAAGAGTCTTGCCTACGTGATGTACACATCCGGCTCGACCGGCAAGCCAAAAGGCGTGGCGGTGTCGCAGAGAAATATTGTGAGGCTGGTAAAAAATAACAATTACGCAAACTTCGGCAGAGACGAAGTTTTTCTTCAGTTTGCCCCGATTTCGTTTGACGCTTCTACGTTTGAAATCTGGGGCAGCCTTTTGAATGGCGCCCGGTTGGCACTGATGCCCACCGGATCGGCGTCGCTGGACGATTTGGCCCAAGCGCTCAAGCGATATCAGGTCACCACGCTTTGGCTGACTGCCGGTTTGTTTCACCTCATGGTCGATACACACCTTGACGATCTTAAGGGACTCCGACAACTACTCGCCGGGGGCGACGTCTTATCTGTGCCTCACGTAAAGAGAGTTTTGCAGGAGCTGAAAGGTTGTCGGTTGATCAATGGCTATGGACCCACCGAGAACACAACCTTCACCTGCTGTTATGCGGTGGTAGATCCGGCTGCTATCAATGGTTCCGTTCCGATCGGGCGACCGATATCAAACACTCGCGTTTATGTGCTCGATCGTAACTTGAATCCGACCCCTGTCGGCATTCCGGGGGAACTCCATGTTGGAGGCGACGGATTGGCCCGCGGATATTTAAATCGGCCTCAGTTGACTGC
>JALYXE010000157.1 GCA_030947265.1 Acidobacteriota bacterium | reverse complement strand
AGCTGGTTCCCTTTTATTGGCAGACCGCGCATCGCCGCGTTTGTATAGCGCACGAGCGCATAAAACAGAAACGGAAGCGACAACACCAGAAGCGGATTGAACTGAAAAGCTGCAACAACATCGCCGTGAAGTAACCGGTGAAGTCCACGCGTACTGCCGCAACCCGGACAAGCAAATCCCGTAAGCGCTCGAAATGGACAGACCGGAAAGAATCCCGATTTACCGGGCTCGAAAATGAAGATATATATCGAACCCACCGCCAATGTTGACCAAATCAACACAGCCGTCAAACGCCTCTTTGCGATCCCATCAAGCCTCATGAGACAGCTAAACTAACACGGTAAGGTTTAGGGAAGAAATATGGAACAGGCTTCCGAGCGGATGGGAATTTGACGGGTCCGGGGTTCAACTCTTCCGCAGCATCGCAGGATCGTGCGCAGGCAAACTTCCGTCTCTTAAAACCAGCCTTTTTTGTTCTGTATGTAAGTTCTGACAAAATCTTCGTCAGACTTTGTAAGATAGATAATGCCTTCCACTATACCCACTATCGAACCGATGCCGCAGGTTAGGCAGGTGATAACGATCTGAATAATCCCTTCATTCGTGTAACCAAGTATGAACTTATGAACCCCAAATCCCCCCACCAGAATTCCGCAAATGCCGGCCACAATCTTCTTATCTGCGCCCAGCGATTTCCAGTCGACCATTGATCCCTGGGCGCCCTGATTAACTGACTGCAGTGGCTGATATCCGCTCACCGGGCTCAAAGGAGCCTGGCAGCTGGCGCAGTACTGGGCAGCTTCATCATTGACTGCTCCGCATTTTGTGCAATATCTAGTCATACATTTGGCTCCGATAGTCTTTATGGATGCTAAGGGACCCCGCCCAAGCCCGCGCTAGTTGCAAATCCGTTTTGCAGGATCTGCGATCGATAGCGCGTCTGAAACGGCTATTAAGAGTTAAGGCCGACTCTCTTCCGGTGTTATCTATTAGTTAGAGCACTCAAGCCCACACCGAGGAACATCAGTAAGACATAGATGAGCCCGGCAGCCAATCCAAGTCCGATCGCAATGAAGCTAAAGAGCTTGGCCTTCTTGGAAGCGTCGACTGCGCCCGCGATATCTCCCGAGGCCACCTTGCCGTTTACCTGGGCAGCAAAAATTATGGCGACTATTGAAAGCGGCCAGCAACAAAACAAAGACAGGATAGCCGGAATCAAATAGTTTGGAACGTTCGTCGTTCCACCTATTGGTTGCGGCGGTGGCGTCCACTGTTGAGACATTTAGAGTTTCTCCTGAGTTAGGGTTTGCTAAAGCTCTGAGCCGAACAAAGAGGCTCGGAATCTTGTACGCCCCAGCCGTAGCTACGATCTACCAAAATTCTGTGGTGGCGGTGGTGCCGGTAAGTCTCGCTTGCGCTTTTCAAAGATTGGAACTGCAATCAACCCGCCTAGAGTAGAAAAGATAACAAGTAGCACGGCTAAAACAATTCCGTTTATTATTGTGCCGGCTATAGTTTGTCCTGCCTCTATTTGTCTGCGAATCATCTCCGCCTGGGAAGGATCGATACGCTCCATCAAACCGACGAAGAACGTTGTCATCGCGCTCCCCATCAATATGCTGATTGGGATTCCAATAACAATTACAATCGCGGCACCCACAATACCGGCGAGGACGCCTAGTATCGCACCATCACCCGGACTGGCAGGAATGGGCGAATTCTTGATGTAGAGATAGGAGGCGAGCAAACCACCCAGGATTGCCCAGAGGCAGCAGCAGAAATTGACGAAGTTAACGAACGGTATTACGGATAACAGACCCAGGACAACGCCGCCAATAATCGCCGGCTTTAGTTTGTTGTTCATGAGGTCAGTACTCTCTCACAAAGGAATACGGAAAAACTCAAACTTAGACTTGAAAGCAGGATGGCTCGAAATGTGCGCAGCATAACTAACAAAGAGGGCCAGGATTGTCAATAACATTAGCGCTTAAAGTGGAACCAGGTGACGGGTCTCAGATCGTCGCCTGTGGATAAAAGCCCGGTCGTTTACCTGTTCTGCTGACTTTCCGGACTCGGTTTGTTTGCGGGCTATCCCGCCCAGGTGTTTGTGCGTTCGGTAGGTCAGCTCAACAAAGCTGTTCTGGTTTGTTATAGTGTAAGTTTTCGAAGGAGTCCCAAACAGCAGGTAATGGCCACATTCCTTGGACCGCGACATTCCTTGTACCCCCACGAGTTATAGACAGAAGTTATGTATGAATTTGCCGTAGCTCCAGCAGTCCAAAAGATTCGACGGCGCGGTGTCGAAATAGCCGAGGTGTCGCCGGAGAGCCTTGGGTTTGAGCTGGAGCTCGAGTCGGGAGATCGGATCATAAAGGTAAATGGCCGTCCTGTCCGCGACTACCTGGACTTTCGTTTTCAAACTGCAGGTGAAACTGAAGTGGTGCTGGAGGTTCGCAAAAATACGGGCGAAGACTGGGAGTTGCAGATCGAACGTGGCGAGGGAGAAGATTTTGGACTCAGCTTCGAGCAGATAGTTCCGCGGCAATGCGCCAACGAATGTATCTTCTGTTTTTGCAAGGGCAACCCTGCCGATGCCCGGCCCTCACTCTTCATTAAAGATGAAGATGTACGGCTTTCATTTCTCTACGGTAACTACACAACTCTAACTTCAATCACTGAAGACGAGATGCGACGCATTATTGAGCAACGACTCTCGCCTCAATACGTCTCGGTTCACGCCACTGATCTAGCGGTGCGGGCATATCTGCTGGGAGTCGACGAGCAGCGTTCTGATATCACGGAAAAGCTTGCGCGCTTGCTTGATGCAGGAATCGAAATTCACGCTCAGGTGGTTCTGTGTCCCGGAATCAATGACGGCGAGATACTGCAACGAACTATCCAGGATTTGGCGGCCGAATATCCACGCATTTCGAGCGCGGCGATTGTCCCTCTGGGCCTGACGCGCTACAACACGGATTCGCGGCTTACGGCTGTCACACCTGACTTCTGCCGGCAAACGATCGCGGAGGTCACCTCTATTCAACGCGGATTGCGCAAACGTATCGGAACCACGTTCGCTTTTCTCGGTGACGAAATCTACCTCCGTGCCGGTCACCCGGTGCCGTCGCGAGCGCATTACGGCCAGTATCCACAAATCGAAGATGGCATCGGAATGGTGCGTTCCTTCCACAACGACTTCGCCGCGTTGTTGAAACGCCTTGAGCGGCGCCCTCCGGCACCGGAACAGAAAAAGCACGGCACACTTTTGACCGGAACTCTTTTCGCCCCCGTGCTCACACCGCTCATCGAGAATTTGAATGTTCGCTTCGGCGTTCGGTTGACCGTGTTAGGGGTTGAAAACAACTACTTCGGCGGCGATGTTTCAGTGGCGGGCTTGTTAACAGGCGGCGACTTTCTTGCCGCCCGACAACGCATTAGCGGTGACTTTGTGATAATTCCAAAGAGCACGCTTAAGAGCGACGAAGAAATCATGCTTGATGGAATGAAACTGGAGGAGCTGGCGCGCGAACTTCGTTTACCAGTTTACCCGCTCGACCTCAATTCGTTCGCGCAGTTTCTTTCGGCATAAGTGAGTTCCAGCCCATTCATGACTGCCCCCAGACTAAACGCAACTTCCACGTCCCAATTTGCGCGAAAAATTCTCGACGTCGGATGCGGCCGGAATAAATACCCTGGCGCAATTGGAATAGATTCGAATCCCAGGACCCATGCGGACATCATTCACGACCTGGGATCGGTCCCATATCCTTTTCCAAACGATGAGTTTGATGAAATCATCTGTCGTCACGTTATAGAGCATGTTCCAGACGTCATGTCGTTTGTCAGCGAGCTTCATCGCATAACTAAACCTGCGGGTTTGATAAAAATCGTGACGCCCCACTATTCAAATCCCGATTGGCCCACCGACCCGACTCATCGGAACCATTTCAATAGCTATTCCTTTACGTGCTTCATGCCCGAACGCACGCCTTTTCCGTTTTATACAGCCGTCGAGCTTCGGCCCGTGCGCACTTACGTCAGTCTTGCAAACCTCTGGCGGATACTCGGTCTCGAATGGCTAACTAATCTCGATCAACGCTGGCCTGCGCTTCGCTTCACACGAAAATTTTGGGAGTTCTACCTGTCAAATGTCTGTCGCGGTAAAGAGCTGCATTTTGAGTTCGAAGTGATCAAGCCGAGCCCGAGTAAGAGCGAGTAAATGCGTTTTTATTCTGGACAAACAGAAACCAGAAACTCATACTGCCAATGCAATTTCCGCGAATTCAGAAGCGATTAACGTTTGATAATTTTAATCGTTTGCAGGCCGCGGCAGGTCCCTTGACTACGAGGCAACTTCATGAGCAAAACTCTCCGACGCCTGCGCTACCTCATGGTCACGACCGG
>JALYXE010000138.1 GCA_030947265.1 Acidobacteriota bacterium | reverse complement strand
ATGTAATAGGGAGCCATCTCATTCCCGGCACCCTGAAAGACAGCAACCTCGACCGCCAGTTCTTGTGCCCTCTGTCCTTGATCTGAATTAACCGCTCCATCCCGGATCATCGCCGCGATCACTTGGTCACGTCGGGCTCTGGCATCCTCGGGATGCCTGTCTGGCGCGTATCGAGCGGGACTCTGAATCATACCGGCAATGGTCGCCGCCTCGTCCAGCGAGAGTTCCTTCAAGTCCTTACCGAAAAAGACTCTGGCTGCCTGCGCCACGCCGCGAACCCCGACACCGCTTCTTTGGCCCAGGTAAACTTCGTTACAGTAAAGGGCAAAGATATCTTGTTTAGAGAGTCGATTCTCCAACGCCAGCGCAATAATGGCTTCGTTAAATTTGCGCCGCAAAGTTTTTTCGGGAGTAAGGTAGGTGTTCTTGACTAGTTGCTGTGTGATGGTCGAACCGCCCTGACGAAACTTGTGGGAGCCGCTTGTCGACGCGTTGATGATTGCGCGACCAATGCCCCAGATATCAATACCATTGTGCTCAAAAAATCTTCGATCTTCGATAGAAAGAATGGCCTGGACAAGCACCGGTGGAATATCGTGAAAAGTCAGCGTCTGCTGCTGTCCGGTCTTGACGGTAGCGCCCGTGGTTAACAATTCCGGTTCCAGAGCATACGACGGTAAGTCCGCTTGATCGTTAGCAGACAGAGTCGATATGTATCCCTGAGTATTGAAGTTGATATTGATCCATTCGTGCCTCTCCGTTCCCTGGCGAGGCAGGACACGGATGTCGTTGTCGCCAACCTGGAAGCTGCCGTTCCAGATATTGCTGGCCTTGTCCCGCGCATAGCCCGCTGTTTGCAGAGCCGTAGTAAGTTGGTCCTTTGTGACTCGCGCGCCTTTCTCGATCACGCGCGGCGCAGCATAAAGACCCACATGGCTTTTTAGGTATCCGCCGGCGATTTGCTGATCAATAAGCCGCGAAAAATTGATATACGAGTAGATTGCGATACCTGCTACCACCGCAAAAACCAGCGTGAGTACAATGCCGGCTACCTTCACCATAGTGCGAAGGCGTCTGCCGAGTTCCCAATGCTTAACTGCCCGGTGAACAACAATCCGGCCACGAGGTGCTCGTAACGATGGTCGAACAAGGGTTAGTTCGGCTGCCATGCCAGTTGGAGGGGCAACGGATGTGCCAACAAACTTAAACGTCAGACGGCGACCTTACCGAGGCCCGGAAGACTCCTGAAATCGGGAGTTAGAGAAGATCGAGTCTCGCAGCGTGGCGCCTGGGCGGTCTATATAAAGGGGAGCGTGTGCATCAAAAGCGCTCACAGATTCATGGCATGGTGCCGTACTTATTCGCTTCAGTCCGCCAGGCTTTTTCGGCGGTTGGACTCATGCCACAAAATTGTGAGCCACGCGGGCTGGAGTCGTTGAAGCCGAAGTCAACAATGACCGCAGTCGGCTCCATCGCTGGTTATCTCGAAGCCCAACGGTGTTAAGCTGGCTCGTCCGTTTTCTCCTGTGCGAAAAATGACTTCCATTATGCTGTTCGCCAATCTGTTTTATAGAGGGCCAAAGGAAACAACTAAGCTCATTGTCGGAGCCCTAGTTCTTTTTCTCTCCCTCGGTACTCCAGAGTGCCGATCCGTTCCCCCGGCAAGTCGCCCCGGCGAAAAAGCTCCCTATTACGGTTACGAGGTGCTGCACACGTGGCCGCACGACGCGGATGCGTTTACTCAGGGACTAGTTTTTCAGGATGGTAAATTGTTTGAGGGCACCGGACAGGAGGGCAGGTCCAGTCTGCGCCTGGTGGAACTTGAAACCGGTAGGATATTGAAAAAAGTTGACGTGCCCAGCCCGTATTTTGGCGAGGGCATTACTCTCTTGAAAGGCAAAGTCTACCAGCTAACCTGGCAGAATCAGCGGGGCTTCATCTATGACGCATCAACTTTCAGCAAGCTTGGGGAGTTCACCTTCACGGGTGAGGGATGGGGACTCGCCAATGACGGACAGTCGCTAATCCTGAGCGACGGCACTAATCGGATACGATTTATTGACCCAGACAACTTCCAGGTCCGGAAAACGATCGCAGTCTTCGATGGGAGCACAAGAATATCCAGGCTAAATGAACTCGAATACGTTCGCGGTGAAATCTATGCCAACATCTGGCACGCGGAACGGATAGCGCGTATTGACCCTCAGACAGGTCACATAGTCGGCTGGATTGATTTGACGGGGCTCCGCTCACAGATTGAGGTTCACGACGAAGAGGCTGTACTTAATGGCATAGCGTATGACGAGACGAATGGCAGACTTTTCGTGACGGGCAAACTATGGCCCAAACTCTTCGAAATTAGAGTGACACAAAGATAGTTGTGAATGACAGGTGCCGCACCTGTCAGCGCGGTTTCTGGCTGAACCTGATCTGAAATCGTAAGGG
>JALYXE010000135.1 GCA_030947265.1 Acidobacteriota bacterium | reverse complement strand
GGCTGTAAGTGTAATCGCGATTTTGCAACAGTAACCGCACCCGCGTGGTCAATTCGCTTTCTCCTGAGCTGGCGAAACCTTCGTTAGCCGTAATCGCCAACTCTTTGAACTCCGTGTGAAGACATCGATATTGTCTTCGTCATAGACCTTTGTGGTGTCAGGCGTTTGACGATATTCCTTGATGTGCGTCACAACGGCTGTGTCCCCAAATAAATCTACTCGGATGTCCTTTTTCTCTATCGTGTATGGGTTTGGACCGTTGTGGGCGGCAAAATTCTGCTTCACATTTGCTTGAAGGTCTCTTTTCGTCAGCACTTTCGCTCCAAGGCCAACCCAGTCATCTGCAATTAAGTCCCTCATTGACGAATCGTTTAGTTGCTCAAATTTGTCGGCGAAGCTCGCCTTCGTCTTGAGTTTTCGAAGAGTTTTGAAGCTGTGAGGACGCGCCCAGCGTAAGCAGTCCCGCAACAGCGAACAGGAAAGCAACATTTCGCATGATTCGGCCTCCGGGTAAGTATTGTAGGCAGTTCCGATATCGCCTTGCAGCCCAAAATCGCCTCCTCGTAGAGCGGCGCAAATCTCAACTGTTGTAAACAGGCGTTTACGCTCAAAATCCCCTGCCCAAAGGGTCTGGCCTGACGGTTGCCACCCCATCCGACAAGATGGTGTGCAAGGTCAAGTCTTGGCTAGCACGTCTTCGCGTCCGCGCCATCGGTCGAGTTCTTTTAGCGCTTTGTCACGAAGAGCAGGGTCGCATCCCTTGTTGTTCGCTATAGAAATATGAGCGCGGATAACATTCGCAAAATTGATTTGGTTCGCCTCCTCGAAAACTCACTTTTTCCTCGTGCCGCGCTTGCGCCCTTGGGTTGAGCGGAGAAATGTCGATTATTCCAGCGGAACGCTTAGCTCGGTGGTGACGAAGGCTATTCGGAGTGAGCCTGGCCCGGTGCTTCCCCAGTGCTCCAGTCATGTTCTTCACTTTCGAGCCGAGTGGTTAGAAGAGATTTGCAAGATTTCGAGTCGTTTCCCAGCGCTATGCATCTCATCACTATCAGCTAAGTTTGACTCACAGGCAGTTGAAAGTCGGTACCGCCAACCAGCGTCACCCCTTCTCACTCGCAGCGATTCTTCTCAGCACAATTCAGAAAAAGGAAATAGGATTATCAAATGGAACAAGGAACAGTAAAGTGGTTTAACGACGCCAAAGGCTACGGCTTCATCAGCCGTCAAACTGGGGAGGATGTCTTCGTGCATTTCTCCGCTATTCAGGCTGGCGGATTTCGCAGCCTGCAAGAAGGGCAAGCCGTGCAGTTCGACGTGACTAAAGGCCCGAAGGGCTGGCAAGCTGAGAACGTTCAGGCTGTCTAAGCGACAAACAAACATGCCCGTTATCCAACAAGGATTTCGGGCATTCCTTTGTGTTTTGACGATACCGACTCTTCTCCTCGGCACTAATCCCTCACCCATTCGCATCAAACCAATGTCAAATCACACTTTCGTAACAATTATTTACGAACTTTTTCACAGTCCCGTAACCGTTCGAGGTCGTCTGATCAGTCAGATGAAGATTATGAGCCGAACGTCAACATGCGCATTGTGGGAAGGAGCAGCGCCTTGAGCAGTCAGGATAAGGAGCCGAAGTTGAGGTTGAGTCTTGAAACCCGAGTCACCGAAGACCTTACTGGGATCTGCTGCAAAGGCAGAATCGGTTATGGCATTGAAGCTGCCGCATTGTCCGGCGAAATTGCCGAGCTTGCGCCCCAAACCCGTCGAGTCGTGATCGACCTCTGTGGCGTGGAAATGATCGACGCCGCTGGCCTCGGAGCACTAATATCTGTTGCCTTGACGGCGCAAGCGAGCCAGTGCTCGGTCAAGCTGGCTGCTCCCGGCAATCTAATCCGCCAATTGCTGGAGCTTACCAAGTTGACCTCCGTTTTCGAAGTTCATCCCACCTTGGATGCCGCCACCGTCGCATCCCGTGGACAAGCGGCATGATGGCCCGACTCGCGTCACGACGCTAGTCTCCGCTCTGAAAGCGACATCTTCTTCGTAAAGATCAGCCTGATCGCTCGGCGGCGGCTGAAGACACTGCGCATGATCTCCATTCCTGTCTGGTTCGTTCGGGAAGACAAGAAACTCTACCTCCTGCTCGTGCAGGGTTCTGATACTCAGTGGTACAAGAACTTGCTGCAGAACCCATCAATTCGGGTCGATGCGCGAGGTGTGGAGGCGAAATTCCGGGCAGAGCGAATTGCCGAGGCGAAAACTGTGAAATCAGTGGTCGAGAAATTACGAGAGAAGTACGGGGCGTAGGATGTGAAGAAGTACTACTCGAAATTCGATGTGGCGGTTCTAGTCGAAGTGGGCTGAGAGCTTGACTGCCCAATCAGGTGACTGCACTCCATCCTCAGGTGCCCGATAGCGACCAGCTTATGACTTCTACCTATTTTGCTTCGCCTCGTCCAAGATGATGTGCT
>JALYXE010000115.1 GCA_030947265.1 Acidobacteriota bacterium | reverse complement strand
CCGCCGCCATTAAAGGCGGCTTCGGCTACGCCAAACAGTGCGTCCGGACGGATAGCGGGTAGTGAGAAACCAGCAACGCCGCAGGCTTTTGCTCACGACGCTGACCTGTCTTCCAGCGTCACGATTCAGCAAGCGCCGCGGGTCAAAGATGATTTAGCCGGCGCGCAAAAATCTCGCGGCAAACCGCTCATGTTGGTCGGCGCGGCCGGCCTTCTTTTGGTCCTGGCTGTCGTCGGAGTTGGCGGTTTCTTAGCCGTCAATTGGCTGAAGGGCAAAACAAATAACAGTTCGGACGGAACTTCCGAAAACGGTAAGGCCCCGGCGAATGGCACCAAGAGCTCCGCCGGCGCCGCAGCATCCACAGCGACCAGGGAGTTGGGCCGTTATTGGCTCGAAGTATTGCCGAACACTGCCGCCGCTGAACCGATGAGGGTTGCCGGCGCAGTTCCGCTCGCTTCCGGGCAAGCTTTCAAGTTTCATTTCGAAATAGGCGAGAATGGCTATCTTTACATTGTTGGGCCCGGAGAACAAAACAAGCCGACGGCGTTTCTGACCGATCAGCCGGCATCTATCTCGGGCGTGGAGAATAATCAGGTCGCTACGGGTAACGACTTCAGCTTTCCCAATGGAATAGAGCATTGGTTGGAGCTTGATAAGAAACCGGGCACTGAAAACTACACGATAATCTTTTCGCCGGCACGCTTGTCTACCCCTGCTTTTTTGAGCTCGCAGGCAACTGGAAAACCACTAAGCGAAACAGAACAGGCGGAGTTGACTGATTTCCTCGCGAAGTATAAAACCACTGAGCCTGTCACAGAGCTGAATGACAAAGATGGAGCAGCGCCATTCGTTACAGTTAAAGTGCCCCAATCGACGACGTCAAGAGAGTCGGCTATTCCGGTTGTTTTCGAGGTGCGAATCCAACACAAATAATAGTGTTCGTTATCTACGTTTGTATTTAGTTTGAAGGAGAAGCTTTGCAATGAGAATAAAAATCATCTTTTTTAGCCTGTTGATGGCGCTTGCGGGCTTCGGCCCAATCGAGGCTTTCGCGCAGCAGGACGAAGATGTCAGGGGCGCGTTTATGACCACGAGGCCGAAAGCGTCCGACAAAGGGACCAAGCCGGCTCCCACCTCAAACCCGAAACCAAATCGCCGCCAGCCAAAAGCGACTACCACGAACTCGTCGACGTCAAGCAATATCGCGCACCAAAGCGGTGCAACCACAACTCCGGGGGCTACGGCAAAAACAGCAACCGAACGCATAGGCCTCGGATTGACGCTCTTTATGCGTGACTCGAATGGATTGGCAATACGCACAAATCCATCACACGAATTTCGCAAAGGCGATCACGTTCGGTTTTTGCTTGAGACCAATGCCGATGGCTACCTTTATGTTTTCAACACGACTGACGATGGACAGCCAGTGATGCTCTACCCCGATCCGGAGCTGGACGAAGCGGGCAATTATATTCAGGCGCACGTACCCTTCGAGATTCCCTCGAGCGTCGCCGCAGAGGAAAGGCTGCGATGGCTAACGTTTGACGAACATGCTGGTGCAGAGAAACTCTATTTCGTCTTCACGCGCGAAGCACTCGCGTCGGTCCCGATCGAAGATGATCTGATTAGCTATTGCCGTGCAACTGGCGCGAAATGTCCCTGGCATCCGGCAACCGAAGTATGGGCTCGGATTCAAAAGGAGTTAAATGCGCCTGTCCAAATCGCTAAAGTGGAAGGCCTGGGAAAAGCCCAGACCTCGGCGGAGCACCGGGCCGCAACCCGCGGGATTGGTCTCAACAGGGACGATCCCGAACCATCTTTAGTAATGTTGACGGCCTCGACAAGTAAGAAGATGCTCGTGGCAACTCTGGAATTAATTCACAAGGCTGTAAGCCTGTCGGTGGACCCGAATGACGAGGAGCCGCAGCCGGCGCCGAGGAGGTAGTTACTTGAACGCGATGGCAATGAAGCTTATTACGCTGGCACTGGGAACGGGTATCTTGCTCGGCCTCCACTCGTTCGCATTTTCTCGCGAAACACCGCGGTCTTCGGCAGTATCACTTGCGCAGACAGACCAGGCAGCGATCGCTTTGCAAGAGGGAAGGCGCCTGCTTAAGCGCGGCAAAGCCGACCAGGCGCTTGGTCAACTGCAAACGGCGCTGAAACTCTACACGGCTGCAAAAAACAACCACGGCATCGCGGCGACGGAAAACGAATTAGGTGATCTCTATTTGAGGCAGGGTCAATATAACGTGGCCATCGATCACTACAAGAGTGCACTGGAAGGCTTTGTCGGGGCGGATAAGAAAAACGCGGAGAGCGTAGCTGCCGCCAGCCTTGTCGACAGCAGATTGGCGAACGCAAGTATCGCGGACGACAAATTCAACGCAAACTTAATGCTGGCAAAGATTGGCGATGTGAATTTTCGGCTGGGACGACTGGACGACGCAAGTTCAGCCTACAGCC
>JALYXE010000097.1 GCA_030947265.1 Acidobacteriota bacterium | reverse complement strand
GAGCTGGGCCGTCTCATTGGGCTAAAGTCGACTCTCGATCACGCATCGGTGTACACGGAAATAGAGCTCCGCCAACTGGTCGACGTGGCGCGCGAGAGCGGTTATTTACGTGCTGAAGAAAGACGTTTGATTCATCGCGTGTTTGAGTTTTCCGATACTCTGGTGCGCGAGGCTATGGTGCCCCGCACCGAGATGGCGGCAATCTCCAGTGACAGCTCCCTTGAACAGATCACAAAAGCTTTCGATCAGTTTCGCTATTCGAGGTTGCCTGTATACCGCGGATCGCTTGATGACGTCATAGGGTTCATACACAGTAAAGATATCATGCCCTACCTTTTGCACCCCGAGAAATTTCGGATCGAAGATGTTCTGCAACCGCCGCTCTATGTGGTTGACACGGCGCGACTTGAAGACGTCTTGCGGCAGATGCAAAAAGGAAAAACCCACTTTGGCTTTGTGGTCGACGAGCACGGAGGATTGGAAGGCGTCATCACTCTGGAAGATTTGTTGGAAGAAATTGTAGGCGATATTTCCGACGAACACGATGAAGAGGTGAATGAACAGATCACTCTTGCCGGCGATAACAAATACATTCTTGCGGGCGGACTCGCGGTGCGGGATTTGAATCGACGCCTCAGGCTTTCCGTGCCCGAGTCGGAAACTTATACGACTATTGCGGGCTTCCTCATGACCGAAGCCGGTCACGTCCTCAAGCCAGCGGACACTATTAACTACAACGGACTTCTTTTTGAGGTTGACCGCGTCGAACGCCGGCGCGTAATCAGCGTGCGCCTTGAATTGCCCGCAACCTCAAAGACGTCAAGCATCGGGACCCGGAGTGGTAGCGCTCGTGCCGCTGGGTGATCATTCCTATAGTCGCGCTTCAACATTTCGATTCCAACTGTGACGATGATAAAGTTGCCTGGCTGGGAATATGACCATTCCAGTAAAACGCTATCTACTGGCGGGAGCCAAAACGAAATGAGCTGGATTGAGGATATACACGCCCGAGAGATTTTGGATTCACGTGGTAACCCTACGATCGAAGCGGAAGTCACTTTGGTCGGTGGTGAAATTGGTCGGGCCGCGGTGCCATCCGGAGCGTCCACTGGAGAGCATGAAGCTGTCGAGCTGCGCGATGGCGACAAGAAACGTTATGCCGGCCAGGGCGTTCTAAAGGCTGTGGGAAACGTGAATGAGATTATCGCGGCGGAAATTACTGGCCTCGACGCGCTTGATCAAGCGGAGATAGACAGTGCGCTCATCAAGTTAGATGGGACGCCGACGAAGTCGAAGCTTGGCGCCAACGCGTTGCTGGCCGTATCACTTGCTACCGCGCGCGCCGCCGCAAATTATCTGGAAATCCCTCTCTACAAATATCTCGGTGGGCCCAATGCGCGCACGCTGCCTGTTCCAATGATGAATATCATAAACGGTGGTGCGCACGCCGATAACAATGTCGACTTTCAGGAGTTCATGATCGTACCGGTGGGCGCCGGCAATTTTCGCGAGAGCCTGCGGACTGGCGCTGAAATCTTCCACACCTTAAAGAGAGTTCTGAAAAAAAGGGGCTACGCGACAAGCGTCGGAGATGAGGGTGGCTTTGCTCCGAATCTTCGCTCTAATGAGGAAGCAATCGAGACAATACTCGAGGCGATTGTGCAAGCCGGATACTCTGCTGGTAAAGATTGCTTTCTCGCGCTGGACCCCGCAGCCAGCGAATTTTATGAGGGCAATTCTTATACATTCAAGAAAAGTGATAAGCGAAAACTGTCAAGCGATGAAATGGTCGCGTTCTGGAAGGGGTGGATTGAAAAGTATCCGATTATCTCGATTGAAGATGGTATGGCGGAAAATGATTGGACCGGCTGGAAAACTTTGACAGACGAGTTGGGCCAGCATGTACAACTGGTGGGCGACGATCTATTCGTTACCAACACGGAATTCCTGCGTAAGGGAATCGAGCTTGGTGTCGCAAACTCTATACTGATCAAGGTAAATCAGATTGGCACACTGACTGAAACTCTGGACTGTATCGAGCTTGCCAAAACAAGTGGACGTACTGCGGTCATCTCACATCGCTCCGGTGAAACTGAAGATCCCTTCATTGCTGACCTGGCTGTAGCCACCAACGCCGGCCAGATCAAGACCGGCTCGCTTTCTCGCACTGACCGGATCGCCAAGTACAATCAACTCCTGCGCATTGAAGAAGACTTGGGGGAAGCGGCGCGCTATCCGGGTCTCTCAGCGTACTACCAGCTGGCAACCGGTGTTAAAAATCACCCCAGAGAGGTCCGTGCTGCAAAAAGCCAGGCGAGCAAGAGTCAATAAATGGCAGTAGTTCGGGAGCGCGAATGGCGGCGGGCCGAATACAGCATCAGCACCGATAACAAGCTTCTTGATATTCCCCTAATCCATGACTTCATTTCGAATCAGTCCTAACTGGGCCCAGGGTCGCAAAATGGAGATAGTGGAGCGCGCTCTCGAGAATTCGTTAAACTTCGGACTCTACAAAGACAATGAACAAGCTGGCTTTGCACGCGTCGTTACTGACTACTGCACGTTTGCGTGGCTGGCCGACGTATTCGTCGTGAATGAATATCGCGGACGCGGACTTTCCAAGTGGTTGATGGAAGTGGTTCTGGATCATCCGGCTCTAAAAGGCATGCTCCGCTGGGTCTTGGCCACGCGGGATGCGCACGGCCTTTATCGGCAGTTTGGCTTCAGGCAGATGGAGCAACCGGAAAGATGGATGGAACGCTTTGATGAGAACGCATGATGAACCTGTGAAATCAGGAGGCATTTGTTGACTAATAAGCGGGGACCTTTGGCGTTAATCATCATTGACGGTTGGGGCTATTCTCCGCAGCGCGAGGGAAATGCGATCGCGCTTGCCGCAACGCCTCACTACGACGAGCTGACGGAAAGCTATCCCCATACCTTGCTCGAAGCTTCGGGTGCGCGCGTGGGTTTGCCTTCGGGAGTTATGGGCAATTCAGAAGTAGGGCATCTGAATATCGGCGCGGGACGGGTCATTCGAATGGACGTTTCGCGAGTAGATTACGACATCGCCACCGGCGAGTTTTTCCGCAATGGAGTCCTGGTAGCAGCGATGGATGGCGTTAAAAGAAGTGGCAAGTCACTCCACCTGATGGGCCTTGTTTCTGACGGTCAAGTGCATTCATCACTAGAGCATCTCTACGCGCTTCTTCAGTTTTCCAGACAACGCGGCGTTGAGCGCGTCTTTATGCACTGCTTTCTTGACGGACGTGACACGCCTCCTTCGTCCGCGGTTAATTATATTGCCGCACTGCAGAAGAGGATTAAGGAAATAGGTACAGGCCGAATCGCATCGATGATCGGGCGCTATTACGCAATGGATCGCGACAAACGTTGGGAAAGAACTCATCTCGCCTACGATTTGTTAGTAAACGGAAGGGGGCTGCGAAATAGTGATCCGGTGGCCGCAATCCGGAGCTCTTACGCGAAGGGTATTACCGACGAGTTTATCGAGCCAACTGTAATTGTTGACGCCACTGATGAGCCCGTAGCAACAATTAAGGACGGCGATGCCGTGATCTTTTTCAACTTCCGGCCTGATCGCGCTCGACAACTCACCAGGGCACTCGCAATAGCAGGCTTTCAGGAGTTTGACGTATCTGGTCGCCCTTCGATCAACTTTGTCTGCTTCACCGTCTACGACCGAACCTTTCCGCCCGCCGTGGCGTTTCCTCCGCGTGATCATAAAAACGTTTTGGCGGAGGTTTGGGCAAACATCTGTGTGCGCAACTATCGTCTCGCCGAGACGGAGAAGTATGCCCATGTCACTTACTTCTTTAATGGTGGCGTCGAGAAGGAGTATGCCTGCGAACGGCGACTGCTGGTTTCTTCGCCGAAGATTTCGACCTATGATCTGCAGCCGGAGATGTCAGCTTTCAAGGTCACTGAGAAAGTACTGCACGGGATTCAGGAAAAACTGACGGACATCTTCATTGTCAATTTCGCGAATCCTGACATGGTGGGCCATACAGGCAAACTTGATAAGACGATTGAGGCTTGCCAGTATGTTGACACATGTCTCGGTTGGATTACGAAGGGCATTAGACAAGCGGGCGGCATTACCATAATTACCGCGGATCACGGCAACGCCGAACAAATGATCGATCCCACGTCTGGAGGGCCGCATACCGCGCACACTACCAACCCGGTTCCGTTCCATTTGATCGACGAATCGTCGAGGGGGGCACAATTGCGAGAAGGCGGCGCTCTGGAAGACGTTGGTCCAACCCTTCTGGGATTGCTTGGTAACCAAAAACCACTGGAGATGACAGGGCGCGACCTTAGGAATTCAGATTGATGAGTGTTTGCTCCCGCAAGCCGTCGTTGAAAGAAGAAGTATTGGAAAGATTAAGTGTTTGATCCTCGCAACATCCTGGTAATTGATTTTGGTCAACTCGGCGATGTCGTGCTCAGTTTGCCTGCTTTGCGGGCAATCCGAAAGCGGTTTCCCAAAGCGCGCATCACAGTGGCGCTAGGAAAGCCAGGAGCCGAGGTCGTTGATTTATCCGGGAATGCAGACGAGACGCTGATCGTGGATCGTGTGGCACTACGAGACGGCTTTAAGCCTCTTTCCATCTTTCGCGTTTTTAAAATTGTCAAAGATGTCAGACAGAGGAAGTTTGACTTCGTCATTGATCTTCACAGCCTGTCTGAGACCAATCTGCTGGGATTTCTTTCGGGAGCCCCCACGCGACTGTATTCGCGTCGCCCCGGCCGCTCGCTGGATTACCTGGCAAACTTTCACCCACGTCCGCCCGTCGAAACAGATCATCGCAAACGACACCTAATCGATCGCTATCTCGATGTACTAATTCCTCTCGAGATTGAGAAGGCCGATCGCGTTCCAATTCTCAAAACTCGGCCGGCGGATAACGCGAGCCTCGAGCGGATTCTGAGGAAGGCCAAAGCTGAGGCGGGCATGCCATTAGTTGGATTATTTCCGGGGGCCGGCCACCCCAGCCGCCGTTGGCCACTTCAGCAATTTGCCAGTCTCGCGGATTTTTTGATCAGAAACGATCAGTTAAAGGTTTTAGTTTTTGTCGGACCAGAAGAGAGCGACTTCGTCAAAGAGATTCGTCAACAGTTTCCGCCCTCAATTGTAGTTCTGGATCAGCTCACCATTCCGCAACTAGCGGCGGCTCAGGCGCGGCTTGCGGCTTTCGTTTCAAATGATACCGGCCCCATGCACATCGCGTCGGCAGTCGGCACACCGGTGGTGCTTCTACTCGATAGGCGTGCTCCCGAAAGTTATTTACCGCAAGGCGATAGACACCGGGTAATCTATAGCAGTGTGATTGGCGATATCACTGTAGACGAAGTCTATGCTGCGACCCGATCAATTGTTGCCTCCGGGCGGACGGAAACGCTCTTCGCAAGTTAAACACGTCGTGTCCTTAATAATAGCTCTGCGGTTTGTTCCGCCCAGGCCTTTGCCTAAAACGTTTTAGGAATAATGAATAGGACTCAGAGTACAACCCAAAGCCTTCTGGTGAAGATCATTTCAATCGTTCTTCTCATGGTCCTTGGTCTGTTGCTGTCACGACCTCTGATCACGGGCAAAGCTGAAGAGAGTGTTCAGAAACAACAAGAGAGGCAGTCAACCACCTCTAATACGAAGCCTGCTACCACTCAGATCAACGAGTTGGCCAAACGAGTAGATAGCGCAATCGATGGAAGTGAATTTGCTAATGCGCGCTGGGGAGCATTCGTGATCTCTATGTCGGACGGAACTACCCTCTATCAACGGAACGCTCAGAAACTTTTTACGCCCGCTTCCAACATGAAAATCTACACGACGGGTGTCGCCTTGGATCTTCTGGGTGCGGACTACCGATGGCGAACTTCCGTTTATGTAAACGCTCTGCCTGAAGCCAACGGGAGAATCCAGGGCGATCTAATACTCTACGGACGCGGTGCGCCCGATCTCGTCTCGCGCAGCAAAGACGACAACACGGGTTCACTAGCAAAACTCGCAGACGATCTTTATGCCCGCGGTGTGCGGAGCGTAGGTGGTAGTGTGATCGGAGACGAGAGTTATTTTCGAGGCGATCCTCTGGGAGATGGTTGGCAGTGGACGGACATGCAATGGTACTTCGGCGCGGAAGCGAGCGCGCTTTCCATCAATGGCAATGAGATTGACGTTAACCTGGTTCCTTCAACCGGCGCAAAAGGAGGGGCCATTGTCAGGACAAGCGATACGCAAGGTTATGTGACTGTTCAAAACCGCACGGTAACCGGAGCGCCCGGTGCACGCCCTACAATCGGTGTGCACCGGGAGCTTTCTGATAACAACGTTCAGGTGTGGGGAGAATTTGCCCCAGGGGCGAAGGGTTTTGGGGCCCGGTTGTCGGTACACCAACCTGCTCTCTGGGCGGCGAAGTTATTTCTGGATACTCTTAAGTCACGTGGTATAGCAGTCGACGGTCAAGCGCTGACGCGTGATGCACGTATGCCCAGGGTCGAAAGGTTTGATCCGGCCCAGGCACTTGAGTTGGCATCCGTAAGCAGCCAGCCGCTGAGCGAAATCGCAAGGAAAACAAATAAGGAGAGCGTCAACCTTAATGCTGAATTGATGCTGCGCACGCTCGGTAGGGAGCGCGGAGACATGGCTAAGCTGGCCCCGCCCATTGGACGAGAGCGCGGCGATGATGAAGCTGGACTTGCTGTGATTCGGATGTGGCTGAACCGTGCCGGTATCTCGACAGAACAAATTGCTCTTCACGACGGCTCTGGTTTGTCGCGACTTGATCTCGTCACGCCAGAGTCTACCGCACGCCTATTGCTGTCTCTTTCAAAAATGGCATCCGCGGAGGTGTTTAAGCAGTCGTTGCCGATCTCAGGGCGGGATGGAACTCTAGCTGGTAGACTTAAAACGCTCGTTGATCACGTGTCAGCTAAAACCGGCTCGTTAACCTATGACAATTCTCTCTCGGGCTACCTTACGACTCCCAAGGGCGAACTTTTGGCATTCTCAATCATGTGCAACGACCAGACCAGCCAGCCCGATAGTACGAGGTTAATAGATCAGATTGTCGCGCTGATCGCCGCCTTTCCTGATCTTCCAAGCGAAAAAGCCCAAAAAACTCAGTAATCTTGACATGTGTGGCAATGTTGACTCTAGACAAACGTCGTTAATCCCGCTAATATTGCGAATGCGGTGCGGCGGTTAGTCCAGTCTATCTGAAGCATTAGCAGCCTCACAAAAGTTAATTAGCCCCCTCCCCTCTCTTTTTATCAGGAGCTAAATCAAATGCTAAGACGGATTGGTAATGTCACTTTAAGCGTCCTCGCGCTGTCGGCTTTCAGCACCATCGCATTCGCGCAGTCGAACCTTACGGCCAAAGCAACAGTCCCTCAGCCGTCGTCTCCAAGCCGCGTGGTGGAAAGCGATCGCGTTAGGGATGGACTGATTGGGCCGGTGCGGAGAGTTCGGACGGAGATTGCCAAATTATCAAATGAGAGTGGAAGACTGCTGGAAGGCAAACACGCCGTTCTGGAAGTTACGGCATATGACATTAAAGGTAACAAAGTCGAGAACCAGTACTTTCCAATTGCCGGAGCGAACCTCACTGGGAAAGAGGTTTACAAATATGACGACAAGGGAAACATCAGTGAGATGACCCTCGTGAAGGACGATGGGACCCTGTTGAGCAAAGAAGTTTACAAGTACGAATTTGATTTTGCGGGGAACTGGAACAAGATGACCACCTCGGTGGCAGTGATCGAAGCAGGAAAAATGTCGTTTGAGCCCAGCGAAGTGACCTATCGTGCCATCATGTATTACCTCGACGAGAACATGATGAAAATGGCCCAGCCAACAAGCCAGCCGGGTGGACAGCCCAGTTCGTCAACGCCCGTGCCTGCCGGCATCGTTCCCCACGCGAATTCGGAGGCGAAAGGAGCGGCAATAGAAGCAAAGTCTTCAGTCAACAATGGCACTACTTTGAATCAGAAGTCTTCATCTCTTCCGGAGTCAATGATCACCGCCGAAAAACTGAACGCTACGGGATCGCTCGAAGTGGGAAATGCGCGGACAAACTCAAATGCACACGCTCCAACGGTCAAACTCGACTCTGAGCCGCCTCCTCCTCCGGCGCCGAAGCCAGTCCTTAAACCTGTCTCTGGAGGCGTACTGAACGGGACCGCAATCAGTTTACCGTCACCCATCTACCCTGAAACCGCAAGACGCTTAAGACTGTCAGGGGTGGTTACGGTCGAAGTCGTGGTGGATGAAACAGGAAAAGTAATCGCTGCACAGGCCACTAGCGGGCCCGCCGCGCTGCGAGACGTTGCTGTGCAAGCTGCTCTGAGGGCACGGTTCTCCCCGACGATGCTTTCGGGTCAGCCTCTGAAAGTGTCCGGCATCATCAACTACAAGTTCGGACTCCCGCAGTAATTCCAGACCGGCTTAACGCCTGGTCGGCCTCTCCCTTCCCGTATGAACCCCGCTACAGTGATCTCTCACCAAAACAGGAGCTACTTCTAATGCCATTAACCGGACACCTCAGCGACCTTTCGCTTTCCGAATTGATTGAGTTTTTCTGCAATCAACGTAAGACCGGACAGCTGAAGGTTCTTTACCCACAAGGCCGGGGATACTTTTATCTTCAGGCGGGCTCTGTAGTTGATGCTCGTATCGGAGCACTGCGGGGAATCGATGCTGTTTATTATGCGTTGACTCTTCCCAATGCAAATTTCGAGTTTGGCGATTCAAACGAACCAATAGACCGTACGATTAATCAACCCTGGGCCCAGGTAGTGCTTGAGGGTTTGCGCCGCCTTGACGAAGGAGTAGTTCCTCCGTCTGCTTTTCCGGCGGGCTGCCTGAATGAGAGCAAGGCATCGGAAGCAAGCCCTCAAGTAGCTTCCTCTGAGGAGATCGAGAGGATGCCGCCCCCGCCAGCATTTCTTTCGGCTAATAGTCCCGAATCAACCGGCAAGCGAAAGTTTTTGATTGCAGGGGCAACCGCGCTTGCTGTGATTGGTAGCGTTGCCGCGATCGGCGTTCCGGCGGGTTGGTATGGTCGCACCAAAACAACCGCAGTTGTCAGCCAACCGGAGAGTCAGTCAGCGACCACGGCATCAAATTCCGCAAATTCCTCTTCAACTGTTGAAGAAACTCCCAAGAACCAGCTTGCAGAGCCTTCAGAGTCAACCGACCCAAACGATCACAGCAACGATGCGGCCCTGGCACTGAAGCGACAGCGTGACCGGGAAAAGGCCAAAGCGCGTGAAGAGAGGGCCAGTGCCCCCAACCAACCCGCGGCAAGTTTGTCTTCCGCGACAAGTAACGGGGAATCAGCCAAGTCTGGACCAAAGAAAGTTTCGGTCACGGTTACTTATGACGAGTCGGGTCGAGTTACGCAAGCATCGGGGGGAGACGCAACTGCCGTGCGTATCGCGCGTCAGAAACGCTTCCCTGCAGGAAAAGCGGGCTCAGCGACCATTACTATTCCAATGAACTAAAAAGGCATTAGGAAACGGACCACAGGTAAGGGGTAAAGGGATCATTCCCTTTACCCCTTAATCTTTTCCATTGCTTGTTTATTCATCCCCATGGCTCTTATTAGGGTAACTCACCCTCGGTCGCTCAACGCGAACTAGCAAACCACTCGAGACAGAATGTGAGGTAAGCCGACATGCGTCCGGCCCAGCTTAAGCGCCCACCTCGCGCCCTGGGCCCTCTGGTCCCCTGGCTGATTTAGCCGCGTTGTCATACCAACTGCATTATCTCGTCATCTGCCAAAACACCAGATGCTTGTTTGGCTCGATCATAAATCCGAGTCACCCGATCTTCGCTTGGTTCGATACCGCGCTTTTCGAGCCAATAGATGACGTTTGATTTCCCGCTCATCGGCCCGATTTCAACAACTTGTTCCAGTCCAAACAGACCCGCGGGAACGCCCGAATACACCATGTCGGCCAGCTCCCGATCACCTTTTTTATAACTCTTAATGACCGCCGCGGCGTGTACGCCCGTGGCCGTGCGAAAAGCATCGCGACCGAACACCGGATAGTTGAAAGGAATAGCCCAACCGCAGGCCTTCGATGCCGCAGCACAGTACTCACCCAGACGAGAGAGATCATTCTGAATCCATCCCATCAGCTTCAAATTCACGAGCAACTGATCCATTGGCGTATTGCCTACTCGCTCGCCCATGCCCAATGCCGAGCCATGAACCTGATCAGCTCCGCCCTGGATTGCAGCTATCGAATTGATCACCCCAAGACCGCGATCCTGGTGTCCATGCCAGTCTAATCGGATATTGCCGCCTTCCTCCTGGATGATGCCTTTGACGAACTGAACGACAGAGCGCGCGCCATCCGGAGTTGAATGCCCGACTGTGTCGCAAACGCAAACTGCCTTCGCTCCACAGCGGATGGCGGTGGTGTAGAGCGCACGAATGGTTTCCGGGTTTGCGCGGGTCGTGTCTTCAGTAACATACATGACGGGCACTCCTTCAGTCACAGCAAATGTCACCGCATCTTCCGTCAGTTGAAGAAGCTTATCCAGTGTCCAGTCTTCAGCATAAAATCGTATTGCGGAGGAACCAATGAAAGTGCAGGCTTCAATCGGAATGCCCACACGCTGTGAAATTTCGACAATCGGAAGGATGTCATTACGGTGGGTGCGCGCGGCGCAATTAGGTCGAATTTTCAATTTCTTCTCCGCTATCTCGCGGGCCATCATCTCAACTCCGGCGGCATGAGTTCCGCCCGCCCCGGGCAACCCGATGTCAACCGTGTCGATGCCCAACGCGTTCATGAGATGAAGCAGTTCGATCTTCTGTTTTACGGGCGGCTCGGTAACGGAAGGCGATTGCAGACCATCACGCAGGGTTTCGTCGTCAAACCCAATGTGGCGATTGGGATGAGGAAACGAGGGATCGATTGTGTTCCAATCGTAAACTAATTCATCAAGGGACACTCAGAAAGAACCTCCTGCACTCGGGCTTTAGTATTGTTGTTCTAGAGACCTCACCAGCCAAAGCGTCTCGAACTCCAGTGAGAATTTGATTACAGCAACCGGCTGTAGTTAAAGTCAAGCGAGGTATTCCGCAGTAGACTTTTGACGCCAAGCGTCGCTCTGTTATAGCCTACGCGTTTCGCCCGACTAAATTTTCAGTTCTATTTTGTCTACTTTGAACCAGCAAGCTCCGGCTCAAGTTAGGACCATCGCGTTAGGATCTGATCGTGCCGCGAAGATCATGGCTGTTCGCGCGGCCATCGCGCGGGTGGCGGAGATAGATCCCTCCTGGGCCGACGCTGATGTGCTCGCGCGGGCAGTAGAGACAAACGTGCCCGCGATGCCTCTGAATGATTGGGAGTTAATGCAGGGCGCGCGCGAGAGGGCATTGGCAATTCGCGATCAACTCTGGTCCCAGCGCATAGAGGCCTACATTTATGTTGGATTAGAAGGCGGCTTTCATTCAATTTCGATTGAAGGCGAGTGGCATACATTTCTAAGAGGTTGGGCCTACGCCACCGATGGGAAGAGTGGCACATTTGGCTCCAGTCCTTCGATTAGTGTTCCCGCATCACTCGCTAAGAAAGTTATTGAAGGGCGCCGCGAACTTGGACTTGTGATTGATGAGGTCGCAGCCACACAGGACGTGCGCAGCCGGCAGGGAGCGTGGGGCATTCTTTCGCGCGATCTGGTCACACGTTCAATGAGTTTTGAGCTGGCGCTGATCGCCGCCTTCGCACCGTTCTACAACGCCCAGTTGTATACTGACTGAGGTCGATGTGCATGACAACGTCTTTCAACAGAGTTTGCGGTGACAACGACTGCGACGCCCGGGCGAGAGAAGTGAAAATTGGGCCCCGAGGTAAGAGGGTGTTGACCTTCGCGAATTCTGTGGACAGTGTAAGACGAATATGGAAGAAATGATGGCCCAGGGTAACGATGAGCCGCTGCCTCACTTGCATACGATGCCGGGCTGGATCGAAGTGATTGCCGGCTCGATGTTTTCGGGGAAGTCGGAAGAACTGATCCGCCGGTTGCGTCGCGCAAAGATTGCTCGTCAGAAGGTGCAGGTTTTCAAACCTGAAGTCGATTCGCGGTTTTCGAAGGATCACATCGTGTCACATTCAGAAATGCGGCACGAGTCGGCAAACATTCGCAGCGCATCCGAAGTGTTGGCGAAGGTCGAACCCGACACGGAAGTCGTGGGCATCGATGAAGGCCAGTTCTTCGATAATGCTCTGGTTGATGTTGCAACTCAACTGGCGAAGAGAGGTGTCCGTGTAATTATCGCCGGCCTTGACCAGGACTATACCGGCAAGCCCTGGGAGCCGATGCCTCAACTGCTCGCCATTGCCGAGTACATCACCAAGACCCACGCCATCTGCATGAAATGTGGTCAGCCGGCCAACTACTCACAGCGCATATTCGAATCAGAAGAACGCGTTGCGGTCGGCGCTGCCGGCATGTACGAGGCCCGTTGTCGCCGTTGTTTCGTCCCCCACGCGGACGCCCCGACGACACATTCGGAATGATTGAAAGAGAACTGAAACTACACCTTTTTTAAGCTTGTCTTGAGATTCAAGCTCCGAATTAATCGGTGAAGATTGTTGGGATGCACTCCCAACAACTTTGCGGCCTCGGCACTCAACTCAATAGCTTGCCGAACTGGACGAAGACATTACCATCGGTATTTATGCTCAGGAACTAGGCCATGTGTCGCAGGCTTGCGGGCTAATACCGGCCGATGAAGTCGCTATCCGACGGCAGCGAAGGTCAGGCAGATTATTCGCGGGAACTTTGTTAAAGGCCAGCCGCCAGTTCAGCCCGGCCTCATATGCAAAAATTGGCTGACTGGGTAGTCCTTCCGCAGGCGATCAGACGCACGCGCCAGGCGGGATTCGCGCCGACTTAATGCGAGCCGGATCCCAACACAATTCGGCCCCCCAAAGTAATGGCAATCTGGGCCAGCAAATATTCTTCGCTGTAATTGTGGCGGTCGCCCTTCGTAAGGCGAGATGAAATTACCTGCTCGTTCTTGTGAGCGTGGATTAAGACTTGATTTCAGAAGCCAGTTGCATAAGAATTCGGCGTCTCTTGCATCAGGCCAAACAAGATGACGAGCCGACCTGGCCTGGAGCAATATCGCGTAGCGATTCCGAATTCGGACCAGCAACAAACCCCAAAGCCTGGCACTGAAGGTATTCGTCGTCGCGAATCTTGAAAGGTCGCGCTGATCAATTCAAAACGACATTCTCACAAGCTAAGGAGACAATCATGAGAAAAACTTCCCGCAGAAGTTTCACTAAGTCATTGGCAGGCGCCATCGCCGTGGTACCTTTCGCTTCGTCACTGGCATCTGGTCAGAAAGAACTAGCGCTCAACACGAAAGAACTAGCGCTCAACACGAAGGACGCTGGAGATTTGGATCGCGAGAACCTAAGCCCTGCGCCCCAAAATCAGGTGCGAATCTTTTCTGAGCACAATACTCCTCCGCCAGCGTTATTGATGGAAGGATCTCTGATAATTGAGGTTAGTAACGACAAGAAGCCAAACTGGCCCAATGCTCAAGCGATGGGCAGGAGCCG
>JALYXE010000089.1 GCA_030947265.1 Acidobacteriota bacterium | reverse complement strand
ACGGGAGTCTTCTTCGATCTCGCGCGTGAACCGTTGGTCCTCCTTGACGTAAAGCGTCATGGAGTGCTGCCGTAATTTGTCACTGATTAGGATTCAAGTACGGACCACATCATGTTTTCTTGAAAACGTCAGCACTTCTTAAGGTTTGCTATACAACCACTGTGGCACGGTCCTTGTAATTATCTAAATCGCTATATCGCGCTCTACGAGGGCGCTAACATCGCTAGACCGCAGCGCATAGCGCGAGACCGTAGTAACCCCTACTACTATGAGGGATTGAATGAAATGAATACCAAACGCCAGAAAGGTTTCTCGTTAATAGAGCTACTGATTGTAGTTGCGATCATCGGCATCATTGCCGCCATCGCTATTCCAAACCTTCTAGCTTCCAAGCGTGCTGCAAATGAGGGTTCGGCCGTAGCTACAATGCGCACACTTACAAGCACAGAAGCCACCTATGAAAGCGCCATCGGTGGAGGTAATTACGCGGATATGCCGACTCTCGCCACACAGGGACTTGTCGATAATCCCCTATCCAGTGGATTCAAAAGCGGCTACGCCTTCGTTGCGACCCCTAGCGGAAACGGCACATCCGCTTCTCCGTTCAATTACCTTACGACCGCAACGCCGCAGTCGGTAGGCACGGTGACGTCAACTGGGACGCGCAAATTCGCTTCTGATGCCACCGGCGTCATCTACTACGCAGTAGCGAACAATACCACCGCCATGTCGGCCGCAACTGGCATGGCGATCGGCAACTAATGTTTCTCACTGAGATCTAACTGTTTCCCCGGGGCGCAGAGCATAAAGCTCTCGCCCCTTTTCATGTAAAGCCCAGATGCTCACCCATATAAAAAAAACAATAAGGGAGCCGTTATGGATCATTGGGATACTGTGGCCGGTAATACTTCTTGTGCCCTATCTCCCTGGCCCACCAAGACCTTCTCTGGGCGGATTGTCGTGGCGGCAAGAGAGTGTGCTGGCACTATTGCTAAGCATGACGACGGGACTTTTGCTTAAGCACTGGCGGATGGACCACCTTAATCTCAAGGTTTCTCTTAACCCCAGCAGCAGGGCCCTATTGGTTACGGGTGTTCTCTTCACTCTCTGGATTCTCACTTCCCTATCCTGGTCTGCAAACCCATACTCAGCTGCTCACTTTGCCTTCCAGTGGGGCGCCTATCTTTTGTTCTTCGTTCTGATACGGCTGGTGGCGGCCCGCCCGAAAGTATTACGGGCCTCGATTTACGCTTTGGGCTCTGTTGTCTGGTTGCTTGGTATTTCATGTCTTATAGAATCCATAGGCGGCGGGACTCTTACCGATCACTCCTTACGTTTAACCGCTAAACCGCTCTTGCGGGGCTTTAGCGGGTTTAGCGAGACGATGGCCATCGCCACTCCAATATTCGTTGCACTTGCACTGGAAGTGCGAAAGTCACGCCGGGCAACGTTATGTGGGGCGACAGCGTTGTTCGCCTGGCTGGCAACACTTCAGGCCTTAGAGCGTGCACCCATTTTGGGAGCCACGGCAGGACTCGTCTTATTCATGCTCGGCACGGCGGTGATGAGCGGTTGTCGTCCCCGCAGCCTGCGTCGAGCAGGATTGCTTGCGTTTGCTTTTGTCCTCGTCACTGTCGTGCAATTCGCGCCAATTACGTTTAGGAGCACAGATTCGTCCCAGCAGTTAACTGCTCTTAATCGTTTCCAAACCACGTCGGCTGCTGAACCGAGTACAGGTGCGCGTTTGTTGTTCTGGGCCGTTGGTTGGGAAATGTTCCGCGCCCACCCACTGAAGGGCGTTGGCGCAAACAATTATGAAGTTGCTTTTCCGTGGGCGCGGGCTCATTTCGCGGCCACGCACACTAACAGTCCTCTTACCGGGATAAACGAGGAGTTTCTTACTCAATATGCTCACAACGAATATGTGCAAATTTTGAGTGAACTTGGCGCGATCGGGTTTTTGCTATTCCTGGCTTTTTCCTTCGCTCTGACTTTGACTTTGTGGCACGCTCTCCGCCGCGCACGCCGTCCACTTCTGGCACTTGGATCGGGCGCAGGGCTTTTCGCATTTGCTTTGAGCTCCGGCGCAAGCGCTTTCTCGTTTCGGTGGGTGGGCAGCGGTTTGATTTTTTTCTTCGCAGCGGGACTGGTGTCTCACTTTGCGTCTATAGGCAAGCAACGAACGATAGAATCGTCCTTGAATCAGCAACCAACCAAAACCTCGTTGAAGTCACCCGCTTTTGCTTTTTGTTTCTTGGTGGCGGCGTTTGCGTTCTCGGTTCTTATGCTGCTCTGGGCGAGCGCTCAAGGAACCAACAGCGTAACCCATGCGCTGGCCCAGACAAACCAGGGTTCCCCTGCTCGCGCTGAGCAGCTTTACCGTATCGCGCTTCGCTGCAACCCCTTCGAGGCCGCAACCCACTACGATTACGGTTCGTTCCTTTATCAGCAGAACCGACTTGGGGAAGCTATCCCGCATCTGCGCTATGCAGTCGATTCCGGGATAAATACGTCCACAGGATACGCTGATATAGCCGCGGCTGAAGAAGCATCCGGTGACCTCCGCGCAGCGGAAAGCACTCTAGCGTACGCAGTAAGAGTTTATCCACGTTCCATTTTCTTACTAGTGCGCCACGCCGCCGCTCTATCGCGGCTGGGAAGAAGCAAAGAATCCGAGCTAGAACTCTCAGCAGCTCTCTTGATAGACTCGCGCGCAGCGCGAGGGTGGTATCAGTTGATCAACTTCGACATTGATGCCGCTATGGCCGCAGCCAAGCAAGACGCGAGCATAGCCAAGCCGGGTGAACTTGTGCCCGAGAACGCGGTATATTTAGTCCTCAAAGAGAATGAAAGGCGGCTAAACATATCGCCGACCAGTGGTTGGCGAGGACGCATGCGGGCGATAGACAATTGATGGCTAACGGCCTTCTCAAACGCGATCATGCTGGCATTCAGCGCACCGGCGAGTCGCCTCATTTATCGGGCACGCTGCTGCGTATCTGCTTCATAGCACGCAATACTTTCCGCGAGGCCGTGCGGGATCGTGTACTCTACAACCTGGTTCTGTTTGTTCTCCTTCTTACAGCTGCAGCAATTTTTGTGGGTGAACTTTCCGGCGGCCAGGAACGAAAGATAATTGTGGACCTCGGCCTCAGCGCAATGCTGCTGTTCGGCGTGTTTATTGCGATTTTTGTTGGGGTCGGGCTGGTTTATAAGGAGATTGAGCGGAGAACGATTTACGCGATCTTTGCAAAACCGGTAGGGCGTGGTGATTTCCTCATAGGTAAATACCTCGGTTTATGCTTAACACTACTGGTGAATGAACTGGTGATGGGGGCCGGCGTTTCTGCGGCACTGCTTTACGTCAACAGGGGTTGGGATCCTCTAGTTCTTCATATCTGGATTGCTATCCTACTTATCTATGTTGAACTCGCAATCCTCACGAGCGTAGCCCTTCTATTCTCGTCGTTTTCGTCTCCTGCACTCTCGGCCTTACTGACCTTTTTCATCTTCATCATCGGACATTTCAGTGCCGACCTGAAGAGTTTGGCTAATTCCATGAGCAGTAGCGGTACACGTTGGCTTTTTTCGGCACTCTACTACCTGGTTCCGAATCTCGCAAACTACAGTTTCATAA
>JALYXE010000067.1 GCA_030947265.1 Acidobacteriota bacterium | reverse complement strand
TGCCTGTGGGTAGACATCGGCCGTGGAATGTGAAAACACGCTGTGCGGAATATAGTCGAATATCTTTGGCTCAAGTATCTGGATGCCGGTAAACATGAGCGGCGGCGCTTCTTCAGAGAACTCATTGTTCACCGGCATGCCTCCGAAACCTCGCAGGAAGCCACCCGCGGTTTCGACAACTGAAAACAGCTCGAAGGCGGCGTTTGGCAGCAACACAAGCGTAGCGAGCGCCTTTTTACGCCGGTGAGTCTCAAAAGCTGCATCCAACTTAATGTCAGTAATTATTTTCCCATTAACTACAACAAAAGTCTCACCATCCAATAGCTCGCGAGCGTTGTCCAGTGCGCCGCTCGTCCCCAAAATTTCCGGCTCTTCAACGTAGTGCAGCTTCACTCCAAATTTACTGCCGTCGCCGAGGGCACGCCTAACAGATTCAGGCCGATGATGAAGGTTGACAACTATTTCATCGCAACCGTTACGGGCCAGATATTCAGCCACATAACCTACGAGTGGTTTTCCCAGGATCGGAATTGCAGGCTTGGTTCGGTCTTCGGTTAGTGGCCACAAACGGGTGCCATAACCGGCGGAAAGGATCAATGCGCGCATGTCAGAACATTCTATGCGTTGGAATGCCGAGGTGAAAACCTATAGTTCCATTAAAGTCTGTACTACTAGGAAGCTTTCGAGGCGTCGCGAATCATCAAGTCGAAGGTTCCGGGAGCAACTTTTCGGAAACGCGTGTTTCGATTGAGGGAAACCGCGATACTGATTGTAGGATTTTGGCCTGTAAATCTGAAGCCGCCCTCAAGCAGCCGGTTGTAGATCTCATTAACATGAAGGGCTCCACCCTCTTCGCGCAACAACAGTGTGACGGCTTGTGGGATGGTTCGATCCATGAAGCGATCGCTAAGCGCTTCCGTGTTTGGTCTTAGCGAGGGAATTTCCTGCCGCCTGCTTTCGACGGACAGGGGCGCTCGGGATAGGGGCGATTGATGGCGCATTGCTGCTTCCAGTTCCGCATCGGATGGAAGACCACTTGAAAGGTTACTCGCCGAAAGATTACTCGAGGCCAGCACGGAAGACAGAAGCCGGTAGATGGCCGCTTCAGTTTGGCTAGTCAGCGTATCCATCTCGGCGAGTTCGGCACGCACTGCGTCTGACTCTGCCTCGAGTTCTCTCAGCCGTGTGGCAAGATGCATCCGCGCTGCGCGCGACTGCCGCAGGCTTTGCTCTAGACGGGAAAGTAGGTTTTCGTTAGGGCGGTCTATCATCGGGCAAATCTTAGAGGCGTTTTACCTTTTCCACAACATGTTTTTGGGTGGGGTGGCTGTCATGGCGATTTATTGGTAGCGCAATCTTATGATGCCGCGGCAAAGCCGCAATAAAACGCGCAGTTTGCGCTCTCTGCAATTCGTCGCGAGCAACATATTCAACTTGAGGAGGGTCTTTCGCAAACTAAGAGTTTGCGTTTCGAGAACGAAATGTGGCAAATCAACCGTTTGCGTGACGCGAAGGCAAAACAAGGCTAGCAATCATCGATCTCGGTTGAGCACGTAGGTGGGTATGGCTCTCAAGGATTCTGAGTATTCGGAATCTGCAAGCTCATCGAGGGCGTTGCGCGCAGTCTCCGCGTATTCGTCAGCCTGCGTGCGAGCTTGCTCCCCGGCGCCCACACGATCAACCGCTTCAAGAAGCCTGGACCGAATAACAGTTTCGTATCTTTGCTCGCTCATCACCGTTTGGACCATATCACGCGCCGAGGACTCACTCCTTATCAAGTAAATCAGCGGCAGAGTGACTTTTCCGCCTAATAGATCAACGCCCGTTCCCTTGCCCAACGCATCACTCGTAGAAGTGAAGTCGAGCAGATCGTCCGTTAGTTGGAATGCCATTCCCAGATTCATACCATAATCGCCCAGAGCTTTCTGTTCTTGCTCGCTCGCACCACCGAGTATAGCGCCCACCTCGCAACAGGCGCTGAAAAGATAGGCCGTTTTTCGCTGGATGATATCGAGGTATTGCTGTTCAGAAAGGTCGGTCCTTCCAAGCGTCGTCAACTGAAGCAGTTCCCCTTCAGTCATCTTCCGCGTGACGCGCGTCAGGATGTCGAGAATGGGCAACGATCTTTCGGTCAGGCTGGTTTCAAACGCGGACATGTAAAGCCAGTCACCCATGAGTACTGCCGTTTCATTACCATAAAGCGCGTTGACAGTAGGACGACTTCTGCGGGTATCGGCGCTGTCGATGATGTCGTCGTGGACCAACGTCGCGGTGTGGAGAAACTCCATGACCGTCGCCATGCGTATCGAGTTATAACGCGAACCATCGCCACCCACGGAATAGTTTGAAAGGATTGTTAACGCCGGCCGAACGCGTTTACCACCTGACTCGCGAAGATAATCGCCAAGATAGGCGATGACCTGAACATTCGAGCGCGCCTGGCGCTCAAACTCGGCTTCGACTTGGGCCAGCTCAGTAGTGATGAGGTTGAAGATGCGCCTCGCGGTCAGCTTCACATTCTCGAGCACTACGCTTTGTTCTGCTGTTTGCATTACCGGTACCGCATTCTGTTTAGATGTCGGACTTGTGCGCCGCCTCCGCTCGTGCCGGACAAGTCCGGCGTTTGAACAATCGTAAGTGCCTCTAGTTTGTCCGATAATTAGAAAACTGCATATCAATGCCGAAGTCTTTGCCTT
>JALYXE010000064.1 GCA_030947265.1 Acidobacteriota bacterium | reverse complement strand
GCCTTATAAATATGGATTAGCTTTGAGAGTGTGGCCTGGTCAATTGAACTACCTTTGACTTGGAAAGGTCCTCGAAGAATTTTTTGTCAATTCAATGAGTGACCTTTTCGTAAGTCCTATCAAGATTTGCTATCCCACTTCTTGAAACATAATTACGGGACTAACTTGCTGAATGAATGCTCATTCAGTATTATAAGTCGTTTGGCCGGCCACCTAAAATTTGACTTCAAGGTAACCTGATGCGTATCGAAAAAGCTGCCGTTTTGGGCGCGGGAACTATGGGAGCCCAGATCGCGGCGCACCTGGCTAATGCCCGCGTGCCGACGCTTTTGCTCGACATAGCGCCCGGGGATTTAACAAAGGAAGAACAGGCCCAGGGCCTGACTTTGGAGTCGAAAGACGTTCGTAATCGCCTCGCTCGCGCCGGACTCGAAGCTGCCAAAAAGGCAAAACCCGCCGCCTTCTTCACGCCTGAAAGCGCCGCGCTTGTCAGCATCGGTAATTTTGAAGACGACCTGGGCAAACTAAAAGAGTGCGAGCTGATAATCGAGGCCGTTGTCGAAAACCTCGAAATCAAGCGCAGCCTCTACGAACGTGTAGAGCAATACAGGCGGCCGGGTTCAATCATCGGTTCGAATACGAGTGGCATCCCGATTCGACAGTTAGCCGAGGGTCGTTCGGAAGACTTCCGCGCACATTTTCTCGGGACTCACTTTTTCAATCCACCTCGTTACCTTCACCTTGTCGAAATAATTCGTACTGAATGGACCAAGCCGGAAGTCTCCTGTTTCATCTACGGCTTTCTTGATCAGCGGCTGGGTAAGGGAGTGGTGCCCGCGAAGGATCGTCCAAACTTCATCGCTAATCGCATCGGCACGTTTGGCGCGATGGTGACGATCAAGACCATGCTCGACGAAGGCTATTCGATTGAAGAGGTTGACAAGATCACCGGTCAGGCTGTGGGCCGGCCCAAGTCCGCCACCTTCCGCACTTTTGATTTGGTCGGCCTGGATGTGTTTGGGCACGTCGTTAAGAATCTCTACGAGGCGCTAACGGAGGATGACGAACGCGAAGTCTTCGTGGCGCCTGAGTTCCTAACCGCAATGATTGGACGCGGGATTCTTGGAAACAAGACAAAGGGCGGCTTCTACCGAAGGCAGACAGGCGAAGGCGGCAAGAAAGAAATCTGGGCTATAGATCATATAACCCTCGATTATCGGCCCTCGCAAAAGGTGAAACTGCCGGCTCTCGATATGGCAAAGAATATCGAAGATTTGCCCGACCGCATTAAGGCCCTCGTTTGGAGTAAAGACCGCGTCGGGGCATTTCTTTGGAAGACGATGTCGCGCGCTTTTCGTTACGCCGCCAACCGCATCCCTGAGATTGCCGACACGGTGGTCGAAATCGATCGCGCCATGCGCTGGGGCTTCAATTGGGAGTTGGGCGTCTTCGAGGCCTGGGATGCCATTGGCGTAGAAAAGTCTGTGGCGCGCATGAAGGAAGAGGGCCAAACGATCCCTGCGAATGTTCAAAAACTCCTGGATGCGGGTGCGAAGTCTTTTTACAAGAAACGTGACGAACAACAGTTCTATTTCGACCTGGCTACCGAGCAATACCTGCCGCTGGCTGACTCACCCGGCGTAATCATTTTGAAGTCAGTCAAAGACCGCACTGGCGTGGTTAAGAAAAACGCGGGCGCTTCACTGATTGATATCGGCGACGGTGTGGCTTGTCTGGAGTTCCATTCGAAGATGAATGCCATTGGTGGCGATACGTTGCAGATGCTCAAGCAATCTTTGGCCGAAGTTGAGAAGAATTTTGTCGGTCTGGTGGTAGGCAATCAGGGAACAAACTTCTCTGTAGGCGCGAACATTATGCTGATGCTGATGGAAGCGCAGGAAGAAAACTGGGAAGAGCTCGACATGATGGGGCGCGCTTTCCAGAGTTCCACAATGAGTCTCCGCTACTCACCTAAGCCTGTGGTTGTCGCGCCTTTTAACATGGTCTTTGGGGGCGGCTGCGAAATGGTTTTGCACGGCGATAGGGTGCGTGCGGCTGCCGAAACATATATCGGCTTGGTGGAAGTCGGCGTCGGCATTATTCCCGCGGGGGGTGGAACGAAAGAGTTGCTGCTGCGGACTCTCGATTCAATTCCGAAAAATGTCGGCGATGCCGATCCATTCCCGTTCGTGAAGCGCGCTTTTGAAACGATTGCTCTGGCGAAGGTTGCCACTTCAGCGGAAGAGGGACGCACACTGGGTTTTCTATCTGAGGACGACAGGATATCGATGAATGGAGATCGTCTGATTGCTGATGCGAAAAAGGAAGTGCTCGCGCTGGCAGCCAGTGGCTACGTGCAGCCACAGCCACGAACGGACATTCTGGCGTTGGGAAATCCCGCACTGGCGACCTTGAAGCTCGGGATTCATCAGATGAAACGAGGCGGTTATATTTCGGATCACGATGCTTTGATCGGAGAAAAACTCGCACGCATTCTGACGGGAGGAGACTTGAATCACGAGACGCGAGTTTCAGAGCAATATCTCCTCGATCTTGAACGCGAAGCGTTTCTATCGCTGGCGGGAACGCGTAAGACGCAGGAGCGCCTGGCGGCAATGTTGAAAACAGGCAAGCCCTTAAGAAACTAGGAGTCAGGAGTCAGAATTCAGGAGACAGGAGTTAAGAATTTGTACTGAAGCCGCTTAAAGCTAACCCGCTCGTGGAACCACTCTATTCCACGAGCCAAGGGAGGGATTTATGCAGCGGCCACGAGCTCGAAGTTTTCAAGATCTAATTGTATGGCAGAAGGCGCACCAGTTCGTTCTAAGCGTCTATCGTATCAGTAAAGGATTTCCGCGCGAGGAGATCAACGGACTTACGTCACAGTTTCGACGTGCTGCGATTTCGGTTCCGGCAAATATCGCCGAAGGTTTTAAGAAAAAGGGACGGCCTGATAAAGCACGATTCATGAATGTGGCCCAAGCTTCATTAGAGGAGTGCCGTTACTATTTGCTACTTACCAGCGATCTTGGTTATGGAGACACGAAGAAGCTTATGGGTCAACTTGAAGTAGTCAGCAAACTACTCGGTAGTTACACCTCCGCGATTTTAGATTCTGTCTCCTGACTTCTGTCTCCTGTATTCTTACGAGGTAACTATGAAAGACGCAGTAATTGTTTCAGCAGTCAGAACCGCAGTTGGCAAAGCGCCGAAGGGCACGTTAAGGAATACGCGTCCCGACGAGATGGGCGGAGCAGTGATTAAGGAAGCGCTGGCCCGCGTTCCGGGTCTCGAATTAGCTGAAATTGAAGATGTAATTATGGGCTGTGCCATGCCCGAAGCGGAGCAGGGAATGAACGTCGCGCGAGCGGCGGCGATACGCGCTGGTTTGCCGGTCGAGACCAGCGCCATGACCATCAATCGTTTCTGTTCGTCTGGTTTGCAATCGATTGCGATTGCTGCCGACAGAATCAGAACGGGAAGTGCTGAGGTTGCCGTTGCCGGCGGGCTGGAAACCATGTCAATGATTCCTATGGGCGGTCACATTATCCGTCCTAACCCCTACCTCGTGGAACACTATCCTGACTTTTATTTGAACATGGGGCTGGCGACTGAAAACGTGGCGCGCAAATACAATGTTAGTCGCGAAGAGCAGGATGAATTTGCGCTTCGATCTCACCAAAGAGCCGCGTCGGCTTTAGACGAAGGTAAGTTTAAGGATGAAACCGTGCGGCTGACGGTGGCCTTCGAAGAATTGGACGAGAAAGGCCGCAAGCAGAAGCGCGAAGTAATCTTTGACGCGGACGAAGGAGTTCGCCGGGATAGTACGATTGAAGGTCTTGCGAAACTTAAGCCGGCATTCAATTTGAAGGGCACCATAACCGCGGGTAATGCTTCGCAAATGTCTGATGGAGCAGCAGCAGCGGTGGTGATGTCTGATGAAAAAGCGAAGAGCCTGGGCGTGAAGCCAATGGCACGTTTTGTTGCTTACGCAACCGCCGGGTGTCCGCCCGAAGAAATGGGAATTGGACCGGTATTTGCCATTCCCAAGGTTTTAAAATTGGCGGGTTTGACGCTCGATCAAATCGATGTCATTGAACTGAACGAAGCTTTCGCGGCGCAGTCGCTCGCCGTCATTAAGACGCTGGGCCTGGACATTAATAAAGTGAACGTGAACGGCGGCGCAATCGCACTGGGCCATCCGCTTGGTTGCACCGGCGCAAAACTTACTGCTTCTATCCTGCGCGAGCTCGAGCGACGCAACGGACGATATGGAATGGTGACAATGTGCGTGGGTGGCGGCATGGGCGCAGCGGGAATATTTGAAAGAATCTGAGACAGTCAGTTGTTAGTCGTCCGTAGTCAGTAGCATGCTGCTTGGGCCGCTAACAAGGCACCCTGAAACATTAAACTAGAACCACTGACAACTGACCACCAACAACTGACCAAAGGAGTAGACAAATGGCAGCCGTAATCGATCAAAAACAAATAATCAAGGGTGGAGCGTTCTTGATTGAAGAGCGCACGCCGGAAGAGATTTTCACGCCTGAAGACTTCACCGAAGAGCACCGCATGATTGCCGAGACGACGCGCCAGTTTGTTGATCAGGAAGTAATGCCCCGCATTGACGAGCTTGAGAAACATGACTGGAAACTTGCGCGTGAATTGGTCAAGAAAGCGGCCGACCTTGGCCTGATTGGCGCAAACATTCCTGAGGAATACGGCGGACTAGGTCTGGATCAGACGAGCAGTGCGCTGGTGGGCGAAAACATTGGCCGCTCGGCATCGTTTGCCACCACGCTTGGTGCTGAGAGCGGCATCGGTTTGCTTCCGATCATCTACTTTGGCACCGAAGCGGCAAAACAGAAGTACCTTCCGAAGATTTCATCGGGGGAACTGATCACGGCTTACGCGCTGACTGAAGCAGGGTCGGGTTCCGACGCCATGGCCGCGAAAGCAACTGCGCGGCTTAGCCCGGACGGCACGCATTACATTCTCAATGGCGAGAAAATGTTCATCACTAATGGCGGCTTTGCCGACATCTTCATTGTGTTTGCCAAGGTTGATGGAGATAAATTCAGCGCGTTCATTGTTGAAAAACAGGAGGGCGTCTCGCCTGGTGCCGAAGAGCATAAGATGGGCATTAAGGGCTCCAGCACAACTCCGCTTGTGCTTTCGGACGCCAAAGCGCCAATAGAGAATTTGCTCGGCGAGGTAGGCAAGGGCCACAAGATCGCGTTCAACATTCTCAACATTGGTCGCTTCAAACTCGGCGCCATGTGTATTGGCGGAATGAAGTTGATGTTGCACGAATCAGTTCGTTACGCGAATGAACGTCAGCAGTTTGGTAAATCGATCTCGTCCTTTGGCGCCATTAAGTCAAAGCTTGGTGAAATGGCGATCCGCATCTGGGTAGGCGAGTCGATGATCTATCGCACGCTGGGAATGATCGAAGCAGCCATCAGCGACACGAGCGATCCTGATGCCAAGCTGCGTGCGATTGAGGAATACTCGGCGGAGTGTTCAATCATCAAGGTCTCTCTTTCAGAATACTGCGATTACGTGGCCGATGAGATGGTCCAAATTTACGGCGGCTACGGTTACTCCGCGCATTATCCGGCTGAGCGCGCTTATCGCGATTCGCGGATTAATCGAATTTTTGAAGGCACGAATGAGATCAATCGGATGTTGATTCCGGGACGGCTGATGAAGAGTGCAATGAGCGGCAAGCTGGGGTTGTTGCCCGCCGCTCAGGCCTTGATGGATGAAGTGTTGACGCCGCAGATGGAGGGCTTCGATGACGACGAGGGAGTCCTGGTAGCCGAACAGAAGCTCGCGCGTAACGCGAAAAAGGTGGCTCTGATGACGCTGGGTACTGCCGCGCAAAAATACATGATGACGCTTGGGGATCAGCAGGAAATTCTTCTCGGTATCGCAGACATCATCATGGATGCATATGCAATGGAGTCGGCAATCCTGCGGTCGCAAAAGCTCGCGGCATCACAGGGCGAAGAAGCTGCGGCGAGATACCTGGATATGACGCGGGTCTTTTGCAATGACGCAGTTGAACGCATTGAGGCACGCGCCAAGAACACACTCGCGGGAATGTCTGAAGGAGATGAGTTGCGCACATTATTGGCTGCTCTGCGGCGGTTCACCAAACTGACCCCTGTAAACACGATTGCCGCCCGCCAGCGCATTGCGGATGTGCTGATTACCGCGAATAAATATGTCTACTAAAGATTTGCGGTAAAAAGGAAGGGTGAAAGGGGAAAACATCCAGGCTTCGTGCTCTTTGCCCGTTTGTCCATTCTCCCATTCCTTTGCCGCTTGGATTCTGCCGCTTGGAATTCAGATCTCAGATCTGAGATTGAAGATCTTCTCAGGTCTGAGTCTAAAATTTGAGATTTGAGATTTCAGATAATTCAGATCTGACATTTCAGATTTCAGATTTCAGATCTCAGATTTCAGAGCTAAGAGTTTAAATTCGACACCGCAACCTCCGCTTGTTTTCATCACTTCTGAACGGAGGTGTGCGCAATGAAGTACTTACGCTTCGAAGAATTGCCTGTTTGGAGAGACGCGATCGAGTTGGCGGTTCAGGTGTACCAATTCACAAGTCAGCAGACCTTCAAGGGGCGTTACAGTTTAAGGGATCAGATTGAACGTGCAGCCGTTTCAATTTCGAATAACATAGCTGAAGGTTTTGAACGGGGAACTACTCAGGAGACGCTGACTTTTCTGTACATCGCGAGAGGCTCTCCAGGTGAGACGAGGTCGGTGCTGTGCCTATGCGAACGTTTGCCTGGCTTCGCCGATCTGAGATCTGAGATCTCAGATCTCAAATTAAAAGCAGAAAGCGTCTCGCGACAATTGCGCGCCTGGGCCGATTCCCTGCAAAACTCCGATATCCGCGGACAAAGGTATCTAACAGAAAAGACCAAGAGCAAGGCAACCGAAGCTCGAGAACGCGAAGAATTCTTGAAGGAACTAGAGCAGATTCGGCAACGGGGTTGACCCGACAAGTCAGACTTGAATCACGTGGTGTTAACCGGACAGTCAGACTCGAATCACGCGGGGTTGACCCGGCCAGTTAGACGAACACCGTGAGTCGCAAAAATCAGAACTGGCCTACTGACCGATACGATCCCGAATGAAAATAATTCCCATCTCGCTTCCCACGCCATTTTATATTGGCCCAGTCAACGTGTATTTGATCGCGGAAGATCCGATCACACTCATCGACACGGGTCCAAAAACCAAAGAAGCAAATGAAGCGCTTCATGAGGGATTAAGAAAGACGCGCATTCGTGTTTCAGACATACGACGCATCGTGTTGACCCACGCCCATGAAGATCATTGCGGCCTTGCACGCTCGGTCCGTGATGAAGCAAAGGAAGCAGAGGTGCTGGTCCACGAATGGGAAACCGGTCATCGTATTGGCAGGCTTGAATATAAGGCGCATCGAGCGCTGCTGGCCCGCGCCGGCGTCCCTGATAGTGAGATTGAAACTATGCGCAAGCTTTACGAAAGCGTGCGCCAGTATTCCGACACGTTTGGGGATGACGAATACGGCGCGCTACGCGACGAGGACGAGCTTGAGTTTGAGACCGGGGCGTTGCGCGTCGTGCACACGCCAGGCCACACGCCCGGCTCATGTTCGTTTATACGCGAAGCGGACCGCACGATCATCGCCGGAGACTGCGTACTCAAGCGCATTACTCCCAATCCGGTTCTTTCACCCGACCCCATCGATTCTTCAAAACGTTTTGCTTCGCTGGCTGAGTATTTGGTAAGCCTCGCGCGGTTGCGCAGCTTCGCGCCAACGCTGGTGCATGGTGGGCACGGCGAGCCGGTGCACGACTTTGAAGAATTATTCAACCGCTATTTCCGCGCGATCAGAGAGCGCCAAACCCAGGTTATTCGGCTCGTCCAAAAAGTCGGCGCAACTGCCTGGGACGTCGCCTGTGAGATGTTTCCCGGGGCGGATGATGTCCACCGGTTTCTCGCCGTTTCGGAGGCCGTAGCTCATCTCGACCTGGCACATTCTGAAGGCAAGATCGCAGTCGAACTTAGTGGAATGAAAGAGGTCTACCGCCAAATCTCTGCTACTTAGGACTTTATCCGCAGATTACTTAGATTAGCAGGTACCACAGATGGGGCAGTAGCCCGACCATTAGGGAGGGCGTGAGCGACTCGCGCGTGACTCATGATCGCGATCAATCAGCTTAAGACCCGGGTGGAACAACGCATGGTGCGATGCGCGACGCCCTCCCTAATGGTCGGGCTACTGCCCCGCCTGCGTAATCTGCGTAATCTGCGGAGTCTGCGTAATCTGCGGATAGTTATGTTTTGGAACCCACAGCCCCGGTTGGCGTGTAAGACCAATAAAATTCTACCTGGAGGACTCTCCTGTTATGAACCTTAAGAATGCTGTTTATTTCATAAGCTCCCTACTTTTGACCGGCGGTATTGTGCTGGCGCAGCAGGCTGCACCGGCGCCGCCAGCCGGCACTCCTCCGACGCCCGAGATGCCCGGTGCACCGGGTGAACCCCCTCCCGCTTTCTCGTTTTTTCTCGAAGGCGGAAGCTTTCTCGGTGTCTATGCCGAAGACGTGAACAAGGAAAACATGGGTCGTTATGGATTGCGCGAAGCCCGCGGCGTCGGCATCACGCAGGTGGTGGCGGGCAGCCCTGCCGAAAAAGCGGGACTAAGAAAAGATGATGTCATTTTGAGGTTTGAAGGCGACAGCGTTACCAGCGTTCGCAAACTCAATCGACTCGTGTCGGAGGTTGCACCCGATCAAACAGTGAGGCTCGCCATTAGTCGTGGCGGAGCAGAACAGGAAGTTACTGTTACGATTGCCAAGCGCAACTTCTCGTCAAACACCTTTCATCGGTTGCAGGGATTAGAGGGTTTAGAGCGACTACGCGGCATGACGACGCCCGGGACCCCCGGTGCGAATGTTTGGAGGTGGGAAGGACAAGGCCCGAATGGAGATGGGATGGTATTCGCCTTTGGCAACAATCGTCGGATTGGCGCGACCACCATGCAATTGACAAAACAACTCGCTGACTATTTTGGCATCGCAGATGGTAAGGGTGTGCTGGTTACTTCCGTAACGGATGATAGCCCGGCGTCAAAGGCTGGACTGAAGGCCGGCGATGTCATTACGTCGATTGATGGAGAGAAAGTTGAAGCGGCCGGCGATCTGTCGCGTGCGATTAACAAAAAGAAAGACGGGGATGTAACGCTAACGGTTATTCGCAACAAGAATCAGCAAACCATTACCGTAACTCCAAAAGAGGCGACTCCTCCCGTTCACCCTGGAGCCCCACCGCAAAACGGACGGAGAATCGTGATACCGCGCGTGGAACTTGGGTCAATTCCCGAAATGAATATTGTGATCCCACAAATCGATCTGCCGGTAATCCCGGAGATTCACGTGCAGCTTCCCGGGAAGGTGAACGCCCCGAAGGTGCGCGTTATTCGAAACCCGGAGCAACCCATCTTATGAGCAGGCATTCACCGGGATCCCCAGCGGGGCGGCCTCGCTGGGTGGGCACACCCGTCTAGCTAATAATGGGTTTAGAGGACGGACTTGTAACTCAGGAAGTTGGCACAAGTGCCAACTCTAAACGACGGTAAATACAAGATGGACAGGCACGATGCCTAAGTAGGACAGGCAGGAATGCCTGTCCTACTGATTTGGGGAAGTCAATTTCTTTTTGCCGTCAACCGCCTCTTTATACGCCCCTCCGGCAATGTCACCGACCCTGATCGCTGCGTCAAACTCTTTTGCAGCTTCCGTTTTGTTTTCGAGAAAAGCGTGAATTCTTCCCATGGCTTCGTGAGCACGGGAAATCAATGCGCGATCCGTTTCCGGCGAAGAGGCTTCCACCGCCAGGCGATAATTCCCCAGCGCACGATTGAGTCGTTCTGTCTGTACCTCTTCATCTGTAGCATCGGCTGCTGCAAAGCTTGCGGTTTGAGCGAGCGCAAAAAATATTCGCGGTTCACGCGGGAAATCTTTCAGCAGATCTTTCAGCTGCGCTTCAGCAATGTTGTAATCCCGCAATCGAAGGGTTTGTTCTATTTCTCCAAGCTTTTTTACCAGTGTAGCAGCCCTAGCAGCGTCAGCTTCCGAATATATTGGAGTGTCCGATACAGCACGCTTCGCTGAGAGGCGCGCTTGTCGAGCTGCCAGCGCGCGTTGCCGAGCCTCACCGTTTTCAGCGAGCCGGCGACCTTCGCGGCCAGGGTCGAAGGAGGAAATCATATCTACGAAAAAATTGGCGACATCAAAACCCGAGCTTTCGATTCCTTTTAACTGCTCCGCAAAAAAGAAAGCCAGGATTGCGCCCCTTTCATAATCGTCTGACAGCCGCGCGACTGTTTCATCTTTGATAGCGCTGGTTGCGGCTTGAACATCCTTTGCTATTGCCTGTCGGGATGCCTCGTCGCTTGTGCTCGCAAGTCTGGAGCGGGACTCGCGCGAGAGAGCTTCGAGTCTTCTTACCTCTTCGAAACGGGCGTCGGCTGCTGCAACCAGCGAGCGCGACACCGCCAGAAAAACATCCGGACTAACAGAAGCCGCCGCTTTTTCTCTGTCAGCTAGAAGTTGCTTGATTTGATCGCGGCGGGCGGCCACGTCGCGATTAAACCTTAGTGACAGCGGATCGATAACGTATTGGAGGTAGCCTCTGCGCAGTTCGGAAGAAGCAGGATCGGTTCCTTCCGGAAGCACTGCATAGTATTCGTCGCCAATTACCCTGAAGTTGATCGCACCAGGCGCACCGAGCAAGTCCGGAACAATAATGAAATGCCGTTCGCGTTCACGCGTAGTGTACGTCTTCGGCGCGGTTTTCTTTTTTGCTGTGGTTGGTGAAGTGACCTGAACGCGTTCCAGGGAAACTGTGATGGGACGTGTATGCAGATAGCTCAAAACAGCACGAACCATTTCGGCTGTTGGTTTTCGCAAGCGGTCGCCTTCAGCCCGGTAAGCTACCGTATAGCCCACAAGTCTTTCCTCAATATGAGAACGGCGATAGAACTCCTGCACCAGCGGAGCAAAGTCGAGCACTTCCAGCAGGCTTGCGGGAAGCTCTTCAGATCGTGCGGGTGCATCCAGCGAGGGCGGGGGACCAAGCGCAAAGGCGAGTGAAACATAGCGCGCAGCCTGATCCGCTGCAGTAGCAGGTGAGGGCAGTTTGTTGCGTTCATAAAATGTGCGTAAACGGTTGCGCAGATCTGGATCCAGATCAGAGAGATCCTTTCTAACTTGTGTGCGAAATATTGAAGATTCGGTGCTCGTGGCGGTGGGATCAAAGCCGGCCGCTTCTAGCGCCGCCATCATAATCATCAGTCGTGGCTCGGGTTGGAAGCTGACACCATACTCTGAAAGATCGAAGCCGGCAGGATCTCGTTGTGCCGCCTGCCGGCTTCCGGAGGGACGCGGTGAGGCAACCGGATTTGGTTTTGTTTGCGAATATCCAACTGGGCAATTAAGAGCTAAAAAAATCGTTAAAGAAATAATTTGTTTCATAAGCCTGTAACGGATTCATCGCTTTCCCCGGGAGGAATAGTTTCTGGAGAATCTTATTCAACAGTCCGGCGGTCTGCGCCCCACTCGGGCCTGCCCTTCCGGGAACTCTCGTAGAGATGCGCAGGACAAGCGAACAGATGCCACGTTTTTCCATCGTGGATGTAATCAGTTCGCTGCTTTCGTTCGTCGGTGTGCCCGCAGCAGCGATAATGTTACTGGATAAGCAATCAGCGAACAAACGACAGAAAGCATCATTCCCCCAATTGCGAAAGGCCAAATGATGTCCCAGCTTTCTCGAAATACCTTGCGGTAGTAATCACTGGTCAACAGGTGGGGAGCCTTCAAAAGCTCAATACCTTCCGCAGGAATTCGCAGCGGCCGGCCCAGGATAAACGCCCCGATGGCATAAGAAGCGACGATAATAGGAACGAGAGTCAGAAAAGGATTGTTGATAAATGTTCCGCTGTACACCGCAAGCTTGTTAAAGCGAAAAACGAATGCGATCAATGTCGCAAGAATGGTATGAACACCGAGAAAAGGTGAGAAGGCAATAAAGACCCCAATAGAAAAAGCAAGCGCCGTCCGCTCAGGTGGATCGTCCAGCGCGAGCAAACGGCGAAAAGTAGCGCGAAACATTTTGTAGGACAGGCATTCCTGCCTGTCATCATCTGGTTCCGGTGGCCTACCTGGGTGACCGAGAACCCGACAGGCTTGACCACCTCACCGGGGCTGCACGCTGGCGACCCCGGTGAATGCCTGTCCTACTTATTTAAAACTATTCAAGGCTTCAGCTTCATTGTCATAGGCGTCGAACACGGTCAGAAGCTTCGTAATCACCAAAAGATCCCGAATTTTATCCGTAAGATTCAAAAGTTTCAGTTCGCCATGGTCACGGCTGATGGTGGTATAGTTCGCAATTAGCTCACCGATACCGCTGGAATCAATATTCTTTACGCCACCAAGATTAAGAAGAATCTTTTTCTTCCCTCGCTCGGCCAGACCGCGAATGGAGTTACGAAGCGAGACTGCGCCTTCACCCATTCTTACTGAACCGCTCATATCAAGAATCGTTACGTCTCCTGCCTGGCGCTCTTTAACTTCCAGTTCTGCCATGGTTTCCTCTCCCGTGAAATGTCAAACAAACTTCAGACAAACTAAAAAGTTTGTCGAACCGGCGGCGGCCACTCAAGATCTTACTTGAAGCTACTGAGTGCCTCCCCTTCGCTTTCATAGACGTCAAAAACAGTCAGCAGCTTCGTGATCGTCAACAAGTCCTGCAGCTTCTGCGTAAGATTGAGAAGCTTCAACCGGCCTCCATCTTTATTAATAGCTGTGTAGCTGGAGACCAACTCTCCGATGCCACTCGAATCTATATAGCCAACGCGCGCGAGATTCAGGAGAATCTTCTTCTTACCCTCTTCGAGCAGGCGACGAATGGCGGTGCGCAGGGCAATGCTGCCTTCGCCAATGGTGATCTTGCCATCCATATCCAGAATGGTGACGTCTCCTGCCGTGCGCTCCGATATATTTAACTCTGCCATTTCTTCTCCTTTGAAGATTTGCGGCGGTAGATTTTTGATTTCTGAGTTCGACCGTTCAAACCCGAGCGGCGTGTTGTGACAGGACGCAGTCACAAATTGCCATCCTGATAGTTATAGTCTCTTGATCATGCGTGCCGTAGTTCCGCCTTTTGGAGCTATTGACCAATCGACCTCGTCCATGAAGTTGCGCATGAAAAAAATGCCACGCCCGGAGGTTTTTAAGATGTTCTCTTCCTGGGTCGGATCCGGGACGTCGTTGGGATTAAACCCCGAGCCCTGGTCGTGCACGGTAATCTCAACCGCTCCAGAAAACGTTCTTAAGCTAAGCTCCACAAACTTCGTTTCATCCAGTCTGTTCCCATGAACTACCGCATTCGTTACGGCTTCGCGCACAGCCATGTCTATTCCAAAAGCAACGTCCTCGCTGACACCTGCACGACCCAGAAACTCAGAAACAGCAGCAGCGGCTTCATCAATAGCCTCAACACGGCTGGCGAACCTGAGTTCAGTCGTCTCTAGAGTCACAATTGAAAGACATGGCCGCTCCAAGAG
>JALYXE010000044.1 GCA_030947265.1 Acidobacteriota bacterium | reverse complement strand
TCCTTATCCCGCCTGGCGAGCACCAGGTTTACCTATCCGCCTGGATAAAGATTGGGATACAGGCTCCAACCTTTCCAAATTGGCCGAAACGACGGTTACCGTGAAGGCGATTTACGAAGTCTCCACCACTCCTGAATCACAGCAATACAAGGTTTGGACAGGTCGGGTTGAATCCGGTAGCTACAGGTTCACATTGAGACATTGGTGACCCCCCGTCTTTCGGCTCGGTCAGTGAAGTATATTATTGTATTGCCCTAATTTGGGATCCCAGGAACACCTTCGTGAGATTAAGGGTCAGATCGAAAAGCAAAAGGCGCTGCTTGACTACCACTCGCAGCGCCTCTTCGCTTTATGAAACTGTCGGTCTATTTCAATAACGAATGGGATGATTTTTGGCGAATGAATAAGCGGTGTACGCGGCGATAACGTGGCAAACCCATCCCAGCGTCCCTCCGGTGCCTATCCAGAAACCTGGCGTGATAATCAACCAAAGAATTCCCGCGAGAATGCGGCCATTATAAAGCTGGCCAACTCCGGGAATGAAGAAGCTCAGCAGCCCGGCTGTAAATGGATCGCGCATGTAGATAAGTCCTCCGCGCCAAACATACGACGAGAAGCTCGGCTTTGTTCAGTTGAAAATTGAAGAGACTGGCGCGCGCTGGTGTGCTCGCCGGAAAATCAGCTAATCCAGCCGGGACGGCAGGCCTCGTATGCTGAGATCTCCGTTTCGTGCTGGAGCGTGAGGCCGATATCATCCAGACCATTGAGCAGGCATTGGCGCTGGAATTCGTCAATATTAAAAGATGCGGAGAACTCTTGTGCGTCTCTGACTTTGCACCGTTCGAGATCAACTGTGGCCTCGTAGCCTTCAATCTCACGCGCGCGTCTCCCGAATTCCGCCACCTCTGCTTCTGTCAGGACAACGGGCAGCAACCCGTTTTTCATGCAGTTGTTTGCAAAGATGTCAGCGAAGGAAGGCGCGATAATCGCGCGGAAGCCGAAGTCAGCGAGCGCCCAGGGCGCGTGTTCGCGTGAAGAGCCACAACCAAAGTTCTTGCCAGTAATAAGAATTGACGCGCGACGGTAGCAAGGGTTGTTGAGCGAGAAGGAAGTATCGAGTTCGCCGTTTGGCAGATAACGCCAGTCAAAAAAGAGAAATTCGCCGAAGCCTGTACGCTCGATGCGTTTGAGAAACTGCTTCGGAATGATCTGATCTGTGTCAACGTTTGCTCGATCTAGAAAAGCGGCGCGACCGGTATGTTTACGAAATGGTTTCATCAGTTGAAGTACAGTCAACGTCCAATGTCCAACGTCCAACGTCCAACGTCCAACGTCCAATGTCCAACGTCCAATGTCCAATGTCCAATCGTTCAAGCAGTTTAGAGTTCAACCTTCAGGTTGTCTGTTTCTCCAAACAAGCAAGCTAAAGCTTGAACTCAGTACTACTGAACCTAGCGGACATTGGACATTGGACATTGGACATTGGACATTGGACGATTATTTGAATTGCCATTTTCTTACGTCCGTAAAGTGTCCGGCTATCGCCGCCGCGGCTGCCATCATGGGACTTACCAGGTGCGTTCGCCCTCCCCGGCCTTGCCTGCCCTCAAAGTTTCGATTGCTTGTTGAAGCACAACGCTCGCCTGGACTAAGAATATCGGGATTCATTCCCAGACACATCGAGCAGCCAGCTTCGCGCCACTCGAATCCGGCGGTGCGAAAGATTTGGTCGATGCCTTCTGCCTCGGCGGCCCGCTTAACATTTTGCGAACCCGGAACGACCATCGCTTGCACTGACCCATTGATTTTATAACCGTTCAGAACGCGCGCCGCTGCCCGTAGGTCCTCGAGCCGGGCATTAGTGCATGACCCAATGAACACTCGATCGATGGTGATGTCTTCGATACTAGTTCGCGGCGTGAGTGCCATGTATTCGAGCGCGCGTACGGCACTCCGTCGGTCAGCGTCGTTTTTCGCCTCATCCGGGTCCGGGACTTTTCCTGAAATCGCGACCACCATCCCCGGACTTGTACCCCACGTCACGAAAGGCTCAAGCGCTGCGGCATCAATTTCAACTAGTTTGTCGAAGGCTGCACCCTCGTCAGTTTTCAGAGTTTTCCAGTAGGTAAGGGCTGCTTCCCATCTTGTACCACTCGGCGCAAACCGCCTTCCTTTAAGATAGCTAAACGTCTTTTCGTCGGGCGCGATCATTCCAGCGCGTGCTCCTGCTTCGATGCTCATGTTGCAGAGAGTCATGCGCCCTTCCATTGACAGCGAACGCACTGCCTCGCCGTCGTATTCAATGACGTGGCCCGTTGCGCCATCAGTACCGATGCGGCCGATGAGTCCCAGCGCCAGATCCTTCGCAGACACACCTTCAGGCAAGACTCCATTGGTTTGAATCAGCATTGTGCGCGGCTTGTTCTGCGGCAAGCATTGCGTAGCAAGAACGTGTTCAACCTCGCTAGTGCCAATGCCAAAAGCCAGCGCCCCAAAGGCGCCGTGCGTACTTGTATGGCTATCCCCACAAACCACGGTCATCCCAGGTTGCGTCAAGCCCAACTCTGGTCCAATGACGTGAACAATTCCCTGTTCGTCGGAGTTGATGTCGAAAAGCTGAATATTGAAATCGCGACAATTCTGGCGGAGCGTCTCGATCTGTTTTGCCGCAATCGCATCAGCGATGGGCAAACCTCGATTTGTCGTGGGTACATTATGGTCGGCCGTAGCAACTGTTAAGTCGGGACGACGAACGCCTCGCGTTGCCGCACGCAGTCCTTCAAATGCTTGAGGTGACGTAACTTCATGAATCAGATGGAGGTCGATGTAGAGAAGCGAAGGTTGACCGGATTGCTCGCGCACCACGTGCGCCTCCCAGAGTTTTTCGAAGAGTGTGCCTGGCATAAGACTACAGAGATCAGGGGTCAGAGATCAGGGGTCAGAGGTCAGAGGTCAGTCGTTAAGACTATTTAGCACGTAGTTTGACTTCTCGCTTCGGACTTCTGATCTCTGACTTCTGACTTCTGATCTCTGACTTCTGACTTCTGACCTCTGACCTCTGACCTCTGACCTCTGACCTCTGACTACACCGCATGATAAGCGTGATGCATGTCAGCGATTTCGGCAACTGCATCGCATACCAGCTGACCGATTTCGGAGGTTCTGGCAATGTACTTTCTTCCTTCGCCATTAATGTCGGCGGTGCGATAGCCGGCTTTCAGCACGACTCGAATCGCCTCGTCAATTTCATCGGCCTCCTGTTCGAGATGACCGGTATATCGCAATAACATTGCCGCAGACGCAATCGCTCCAAAGGGGTTAGCAATACCCTGGCCGGCAATATCCGGAGCTGAACCGTGCACGGGTTCGTAGAGACCAACGGCGCCGCCGATGCTGGCGGATGGCAACATTCCCAGACTTCCCGTGATTGCGGCAGCTTCGTCCGAAAGAATGTCGCCAAAGAGATTCTCTGTCAGGATCACGTCGAATCTGCGAGGCGTTGTAATCAAATGCATTGCGCAAGCGTCGACATAAAAATGATCGAGAGTGACTTGTGGATAGTCCATGGCCACGCGCGTCACCGTCTGGCGCCAAAGTTGAGATGTCTCGAGCACGTTGGCTTTATCCACTGACGTGACTCTTCGTCGACGTTTGAGTGCGGCGCCAAAAGCAATGTGTGCAACTCGCTCGATCTCATTCACGGAATAACTCATCGTATTCGTTGCAACGGAGTTGCCGTTTGAGCTAACCAATCCACGCGGCTCGCCAAAATAGAGGCCGCCGAGTAATTCCCGAACGATCAGAATATCCGCGCCCCGGGCGACCTCCGGACGCAGGGGAGACGTATCTGCAATTGCGTCGTATGAGATCGCCGGACGCAGATTTGCGAAGCCACCTAATGCACGGCGCAAAAGAAGTAGCCCTGACTCCGGTCTTTTGCCTGGAGGCAGTGAGTCGTACTCAGGTGAACCAACCGCGCCAAGCAAAACGGCATCACCGGCCAGACACGCGTCAAGCGTCACCGGAGGCAAAGGCGAACCAGTCTGCTTGATCGCAACTCCGCCGATTGGCTTCTCTGTAAACTCAAATCTATGACCGTGGATGGCAGCTGTCGCGCGCAAGACTCGCACCGCCTCTGCCGTCACCTCGGGGCCAACGCCATCTCCTGGGAGGATTGTTATCTTCATGTTCATTCTCGCCTGTTTAAAACGGGGAGGCAGAACCCAATCAGCAATTAATCGGACTCCCGAAACGCGGCAGGGTTCTGCCCCAAATGATTCGACAACTTACCTGTAACTCGAAGCTCGAGCGCGCGGCTCAACAGCTGTCTTAATAACCACGGCGTCAGAATGTCGTTTCATGTCTACGGAAAGCAACGAAAGGAGATCCTGATCGTAAATTCGTTTCTTGCGATCAGCCAGCTGCGTAAACCGCCCGTAAGCGGTTTCGAGTTCCACGGGCTCAAGCGCGTATCCGAGCTCTTCATAGCGCAATCCCAGCGCGTGACGACCTGAGTGTTTGCCCAGCACAAGACTATTAGTCGGTACACCGACGGACTCGGGAGTCATAATCTCGTAGCAGAGGGGATTGTTGATTACGCCATGCTGGTGAATGCCGGCTTCGTGCGCGAACGCATTACGACCGACGATAGCTTTGTTAGGCTGCACATCGCATCCGATGATTGCCGAAAGAAGCCGGCTCGAAGGATAAAGCTCGCGCGTGTTCACACGGGTTTCAAATGCCAACTTGTCCGAGCGAACATGCATGGCCATTACTAACTCTTCCAGAGATGCATTGCCCGCGCGCTCGCCGATTCCGTTGATAGTGCATTCCACCTGCCTTGCACCCGCTGCGATCGCAGCCAAACTATTCGCTACTGCCAGTCCGAGATCGTTATGGCAGTGAACACTGATCGTTACTTTTTTGTCCCCGACAACGCGCTGGCGAATAGTCGCCACCAGCTGCGAGAACTCAGCGGGCAGAGTGTAACCCACGGTGTCAGGAACGTTGATGATTGTAGCCCCTTCATCGACTGCCACTGAAAAGACTTCACAAAGGTAGTCTACGTCACTTCGCGTCGCGTCCTCCGCTGAGAACTCCACCTCTTCTGCAAAATCTCGCGCCATTCGCACCGACGCCCTCGTCATTTCAAGAACTTCTCTGCGAGTCTTTCGCAACTTGTGTTCAAGGTGAATATCGGAAGTCGCGACAAAAGTGTGGATGCGAGGGTGCGACGCTCTCGCAAGCGCTTCAGCTGCGCGGGCGACATCCTGCTCCGACGTTCGGCAGAGCGCCGCGACCGTCACTTTTTTGCAGGCCGCGGCCACAGCCTGGACTGCGGCAAAATCGCCATCAGAAGCAATCGGAAATCCGGCTTCAATGATGTCGACACCCAGATGCTCCAGTTGCCGGGCCATTCGCAGCTTCTCATCCAAGTTCATGGAACAGCCAGGGCTTTGCTCGCCGTCGCGCAGAGTTGTATCGAAAATCTTCAGTACTTCACTAATCATTTAACCCTCCATAGATTGAAGCTGCCCATGCTAGAAGGCGCGTGGGCCAAAGTCAAAGTTATAATCTTTATGGAAGAATAACTAATTATGATACGATAATCGGCAATGGGGGCGGTCATAACTTACGGCGAGAATTTTGGCGGAGTGCGCGGGAGCGGAATGAATGGATATAAACCAGCTTGAGGTGCTTGTTACCGTTGCTCAGGAGCAGAGTTTTTCGCGCGCGGCGAAGACACTACACCGCACGCAACCAGCAGTTAGCCAGGCGATACGCAGGCTCGAGTTGGAACTTGGCGAATCGCTTTTCGATCGCTCGTCAAAGGACGGCACGCTCACCGCAGCAGGCCGGGTTTTGCACGATGTCGCCCAGCAAATGCTCAACCTGCGTCATGGTGCCCACGCCGCGCTCAAAGAACTGAAAGATCTGCATCAGGGAAAGCTGAGCCTCAGCGCCAATGAATACACTGTTATGTATCTGCTGTCCGTAATTCCGGTTTTTCGTGCGCGTCACCCGCACATCAAAGTAGAAGTAAGGAGAAGCCTCGGCAGCCGCATTCCGGCGGAGATCTTGGGTCGCGACATTGAAATAGGAGTTGTTTCCTACAAGCCGGGTGAAGCCGCTATTGCATCTGTTCCGGTGATGACAGACGAACTGGCGCTAATCGTTCCGCCGAATCATCCCCTGGCAAATAAAGAGGTCGTGTCGATAAAGGAGTTAGGGGCAGAGTCGTTCGTGGCACACAATGTGGCTTCACCCTATCGAGAAAAAGTCGTTCGTACTTTTGAGAAATACAAGACGCCACTCAACATCTCCATGGAGATGCCCACGCTCGAAGCGATCAAAAGGTTTGTTGAGCAGGGCATGGGAGTGGCTCTGGTGCCGCGCCTGACGGCGCAGTCTGAGATCGCGCGCAAGCAAGTTGTAGCGGTGACTGTTCGCGAGATGCGGTTGGAAAGAAGTATCTACCTGATCTACCGCAAGGGCGCCACTCTTTCACACGCAGCCCGTGCCTTTCTTAGAGTGGCGCGGGCAAAAAGAATTGCGGCATAAAAGGAGTACTGATGCAGTTTGGCTTTGCGAATCGTTGCGCCTACTCTGCGACCTCTGCGGTTTCGTTGTTTTTTACCGCAAAGAACGCGGAGTACACGCAAAGAAACGCGAAGGATTGCAAATTGTAACCAGCAAACTACACCAGTACCCTTAAAAGGCCGGCAGCTCACCAGTTCGTCGCCGGCCTCACTACCTCGAGGGCAAGCCTGTTTGCTAATGGACACACTAAACCCGTGCTGCCGTGAGGCGGCTTTTTTGTTGAACTCTTCCGAAAACGACTACCCCGTAGCTACAGAGAAGGGCAAGCGGTCTTAACGGCTACCTTCTCTGTCCCAACTACCGAGTTTCCACGTCCTTATAAACCTAACGAGCCAAGCACTGTCAGTAGGGCGGATAGCGTGGCGTCCGATATTTGCTCGGCAGCACCAACCGTGGGTATCTCGCCCGCCGAGGGTGTGCTTGTCGTTAGTGTGGTTGCCGCAGGCGCTGGCGAAGGAGAACCACACGGTATGTCCCCAGCCAAGACAGGGCTCGAAAGAATACAGGTTAGGGTGATGGC
>JALYXE010000035.1 GCA_030947265.1 Acidobacteriota bacterium | reverse complement strand
CTCGAAGGGAAGCGCGCGTTTGTAACCGGAGGAACGCGCGGTATTGGTGCGGCGATCTGTGACGTCTTCGCTCGCGAAGGCGCAGACATCGCTTTCAACTATAACACCAGAGACGATCTCGCCGCTGAGACTATCGCAAAGGTCCAGGGCCATAAGCGTCGGGGGCTCAGGTTTAAAGTTTCGGTCATCGACCGAGTGGGGCTAAAACGAATAACCCGTGAGATTGTAGAGAAGTGGGGCGGCATCGACATTCTCGTAAATAATGCGGCCATCAACCGCGGGGATAATTTTGCCACCACCACTGATCGGGCCTGGGACGAGGTTATCAATACAAATGTGGGTAGCCTGTTCGCCGTGACAAAGCCCATATACAAGCAGATGATTCGCCAACGGCAGGGAAGCATTCTCAACATCACTTCCATCGGCGCATTGAGAGCGTTACCTACGGCCGTCCACTATGCGACTTCAAAGGCTGCGATGGTCGGATTCACGAAGTGCCTTTCGCGCGAGGCCGGCACCTTCGGCGTTAAGGTAAACGCAATCGCCGCTGGAATATTTGATACCGAGTTGGCGCAGGCACTGCCCGAGCGCCTGTTACAAATGCACCACTTCTGGGCTTCAGCGGGCCGCCTGGGACGTCCCGAGGAACTCGCCGAATATGCTGCCTTCATGGTAAGTGATCGCAACAGCTTCATGAACGGCGAGGTTGTGATTGTCGACGGGGGCGCGATTACTTAAAGTTAGAATGATATATCTTTAGCGATCTCTATCTCATCTTTTCCAGGTGGGCCGGGTAGCCTTTTATCGCGCTCACCATAAATGGTGATAAGTTTCGAGATTGCGGGCCAGTTTCGATCCATCCATGCCGCAAGCGCGGGTTGGTCACTTTCACTAACCTTAAAACCTTCTTGTTCTCCCCTAAGAATGCCTTCTTGAATTAAATTCTGCACGCCCCCCTCCCAACCTGCCGGAAAACTGTATTCGACCGCTGTTTTTCGAAGGTCATCAATCGATGTTGCGCCGCTTCTTAGTATTCCGGCAAGTACGACGAAGTGTGCTGGGAATTTTCGAAGTTTTTTCAAAACAGCTTGGGTTGAAGGAGGCAATTGGATTTCAGAAGAAATCGTAGAAGCGGTCTTCGTCAGTTGCTGGATATCTGATCGGATTGATTCAAGTGCTATTCTTAGGTTCTCGGGATTTTGGGATTGCTGCTTCACTAAGCGCTGTACCGTATTCTCAACAGCTAGTGTAATTTTAGCCTCTGCTACTTCCATACGCTGTTTGATGACATCTTCTAGAACTTCTGGACGGGGCAATTCATCAGATTCGGGGATTTGTCCGAAGCGATTTTGTTCAATAATGGAGTCCAACATCTTCGTAGAGAAATCCGTCTGTTGATGTAGGTTCGCTTGGACGAGAACACGAACCTCGCCCGCAAGATCCCGAATGGTATCAAGAGCTTTCGTCGAACCTTGATTGAACTTGAAGCTCAACCATATGGCGAAGACGCTGAGCACTAGTGAGATAATGCCGAGCCCAATGCTAATTGATAGGTTAATAATGTCGGGTGTAGTCATAAATTCTCATCTCAGGTTGGATGAGGCTTAAATCCCGTATCTCTTCTGCTACTCTGATCCCTTTTTTGTAGATTCCTGTTCGGTTAGTTTTCTTTCGAGTTCTCTAATCCTTCGCTGCATCTCACCTAGTCGTCTAAACGCTGCAATCGATCTCAACCAGTCTTTATTTTCGAAAGCTGGAATACCTGAAATAACTTTTCCCGCCGGCACGTCGTGGCTGGTTGCGCTCTTAGCCGTAAGCACAACATCGTCGCCGATCGTAAGATGGCCGGCCACGCCCGCTTGGCCAGCGAGAATCACGCGGTTGCCAATATGCGAACTCCCGGCGAGTCCCACCTGAGCACATAGCAATGTATCCTCGCCGACTGTACACGAGTGGCCGATCTGGACCAGGTTGTCTATCTTCGTTCCCCGACGAATACGAGATTCTCCCACCGAGGCGCGATCTATTGTTGTTCCTGCGCCGATGTCAACGTCGTCCTCAATGACAACGTGGCCGGTTTGAGGGATCTTCAACCAGTGACGCTGCTCATCTTTAGCGTAACCAAAGCCATCGCAGCCTACGACGACGTTGTTGTGGATAACTACCCGTTCACCGATCTGCGAGCGCTCACGAATGACAGCACCCGCGTGAATTATTGAACCTTTCCCCACGGTCACTCCCTCGTAAATCGTTACGTTCGGATAGATGCGAACCCCTTCATCGATCTGGCTCGCAGCACCAATCACCGAGCACGCTCCAATCCACACGTTCTTCGCAACTATTGCCGAAGGATCGATCACGGCTGACTCATGAACAGATGGCGCAAACCCCGGTTCGGGGTGAAATAAACGAAGGGCTCTCGTGTAGGACAGGTAAGGGTCCCTGGCACGTAAAACTGAAATCTCGCGATCGATCCGGGCGGTTTCCGAAAGATAAATCGCCGACGCCTTAGTGGTGTTTACCTTCGGTGTGTAGCGTGGGTTGGCCAGGAAAGTGACCTGGCCCGGAGCTGCGTCATCGAGGCCCGCTGCCCCAGTTATCTCAAGGTCGGCCGAACCTTTGTCTGTGTGGGCAGCCGTCAGGGCCGCGAGTTCGGAAAGTTTCATGCGGGAAGTTTAGCGCAAATGTAACGCAAGCTGTCAGCTTGCGCGGTGTTGTAACGCAAACTGTTAGTCTGCGGCGTTTGTCAACACTCAGGTCAGTGGCAATGAACCGTCCACAAACTAACAGTCTGCTTTACATTATCGATACCGGATCGATCTCGACATTTATCGAGCGCAGATTGATCTTTCGTTCGTGGAGAGCCTTGAGAGCATCATCAATTATTTTGCGCAACTGGTGTCGATTGCGACACTTGATTAACAACTGCGAACGATACTCGCCCTTCAACCTGGCCAGCGGCGCGGGCGCCGGACCCAGCACGCGTGCTGTGCGTTCGGCATTGGCTCGGTCCAATTCCTTTCGTAGTTCAACTGCATCTGATCTTACTCTAACCAGATCGGCACCATGAACCAGAAGCGAAGCAAGCGCGACAAACGGGGGATAGGTGTGATTCTCCCTGTGTCGAATCTCCTCTTTATAGAACCCGGCATAATCCTGGGCGCCGGCGTGCTTTAAGGCGTAATGATACGGATGATATGTCTGGATCAAAACTTTACCAGCGCGATGACCTCGACCAGCTCGACCGGCAACCTGCGTGAGCAACTGGAAGGTTCTTTCAGCAGCGCGGAAATCCGGTAACGCGAGGCCGGCGTCGACGGAAACTACTCCAACCAATGTGACGTTGGGGAAATCATGTCCCTTAGCCAATATTTGCGTGCCGACTAACATGTCGATTTTCCCCACACTAAAGTCCAGAAGTGATTTTTCAAACGAACGGCGCCGGGAAGTTGTATCCCGGTCGATTCGCGCAATACGAAGTGTGGGAAAAAGCTTCTTAAGCTTCTCTTCGATCTGCTCAGTGCCTTCGCCGACGTAGAAAATATATTTTCCATTGCAGGTCGGACACTTTGATGGGGCAGCCTCGCGATGGTTGCAGTAATGACAGATGATCACTCTTTCGCTTCGGTGATAGGTCAATGTCACGTCGCAATTGGGACATTGGATGCTTTCCCCACAAGACCGACATAGGACAAAACTCGAGTAACCGCGGCGGTTCAACAGGATGATCGATTGCTCTTTTTTGTGGTGCGCCTGCTCAATTGCCTCAAGCAACTCATCAGAAAAAACTCTTGGCTTCTGATGACGCGCGAACACGGCACGCATGTCGATGATTTCGGCAACTGCCATTGGCCTATTGCCCAAACGGTTAGGCAGTTCCAGGTAGCCATACTTTCCGGTGCTTGCGTTGTGGAATGATTCCAGCGAGGGCGTTGCCGATCCCAAAATGACGACGGCTGACTCTTTTTGCGCGCGCACAATTGCTGTATCACGCCCGTTATAGTGCGGCGAATCCTGTTGCCGATACGTTGATTCGTGCTCTTCGTCAACGATAACGAGGCCAAGATCTTTTATCGGAGCAAACACCGCGGAGCGCGTGCCAATCACTATTCGCGCCTCACCATTTGTGACGCGCGTCCACTCATCAAAGCGCTCTCCCTTCGATAGCGAGGAATGGAAGATGGCTACGCTGTCACCGAAGTGCATCCTCAAGCGTCGGGAAAAGACCGGCGTCAACGCAATTTCCGGCACTAACATTAATGCAGATCGGCCCAGTTCCAGGGCGACACGCATTGCGCGAATGTAGACTTCGGTTTTTCCACTCCCGGTGACACCATGCAGGAGGAACGGTGCGTAAGTGAGAGCCCGCAAAGGTTGATCGAGTTCCGCCAAAACTCTTTCCTGTTCCCTGGTCAAGCGATAGTCTTCAGTGCTCTCAAACGTAACATCCCCGAACGGGTCTCGGCGTGCCCGCTCCTCGAAAACCTCTATTATCTTTCTCTTCTGCAACGTCTCGATCGAAGAAAAACTAACTTTCGCGGCGCTTAATAATTCAGGTACAGCCAGAGACGCTTCATCTTTAAGAGCCTCCATGACTCTCAGTTGTGCGTCGGTGAACTTACGTCCCTCGTTATCCCATGCCTCATCAGCAGGATTAACCAGTCGAACGCGTCGTTGATACTTCGCTTTGACGAACTCGCCGCCCGGTCGCTGCCGTATTTCCAAAAGTCCATCACGTTCCAGTTCCCGCGCCGCTTTCGTCGCCTGAGCGCCACCAATCACGTCTGAAGCCCTTGCGAGGCTGACTTCTTCTGATTCGCTCACCAACTTAAGCAACCGCTCCCTGGTTGTAGGAGTGCCGTCCAACAGGGTCTTGCTTACCTCGGCACGCCCGTTTGGGGTGATAGAGAGAACTTGTTCAATAGCAGGGCTGATACCCGGCGGCAGTGCGGCCTTGATCACTTCACCCCAGGGAGCCAGGTAGTAGTCGGCAACCCAGCGCGTCAGTTTGATAAGTTCCGGTGTGACGACGGGCATGACATCGAGAATCTCTTTTGCATCCTTGATGTCTGATTCCTCAAGGCTCGTTCCCGGACGCAGACTTTCGCGTAACGCCACGATGTAACCAGTCAGTAGCTTTCTGCCGAGAGGTACAACAATTCGAGAGCCGGGAACCGCAATGTCACGCATAGAAACGGGAAGACGATAAATAAATGTAGACGATACGTGGACTGGGACGGCCACCTCGGCATATCTCGGCTGCACTGCGTCATTGGGATCAGTGGAATTTAGCTGGTTCTGGTTTGGCGAACCTGTACGTGAAGATTCCGAGCGGTGTTGCACGCGTGAGAAGGTAACGCGAAATCGGAAATTGCAAAAGCGGGAGCGTTAGCGGCCGCGGTTTTATCGCTCTCGCCTAGGCGTAGTATCAAGGTAGTCTCGAACTTTTTTAAGATCTTCCCATGTTTGCTGTTTCTTGGACGGATCTCGAAGCAGGTAGGCAGGGTGGAAAGTAGGCATAACCTTGACGCCCTGATAGTCTTGAAACTGTCCACGCACTCTTGTTATGCCTTGCTTAATATCCAGAAGATTCCGCATCGCAGTATTTCCGAGTACGACAATCACTTCAGGCTGAACGGCGGCGATTTCACGAAGCAGGAACGGCTTACATATCGACGCCTCTTCCGGGGTTGGCGGCCGATTGCCGGGAGGGCGGCAACGGTTAACATTCCCAATCAAAACTTCTTCCCGCTTGAATCCTATCGCTTCGATAATCCTCGTGAGCAATTGGCCCGCGCGTCCTACGAAAGGACGCGCTTGCGCATCTTCATCAGCACCAGGCGCCTCCCCTACAAACATCAGCCTCGCTTGCCGGTTACCTTCGGTATGAACGATGTTTGTTCGACCTTGATAAAGCGGGCATCGCGTACACTCTCCAATATCGGACCAAATCTGTTCAAAACTCTCGGACGACTTCTGAATGGTTACCGGGGCGGGACTCAAGTCTCCAAATAATGTATCCGCCGGAATGGGGGGAGTGCTCGCGGGTTGCTGTTTACTTAGGATTGTTCGGACCAGATCGCCGCTCGCGGCGACGCCAGCTTCGACGCGGTTAAGCGAGACTGACAAGAGCGGTTGTCGTAGATCTGCCGATACGTCGGGGATTGTTTTCTTAGACGCGCTGTCTGGCTGATATTTCGTCTCGATACTCCGTACTCCCAATTCCCGGAAGTAGGCGAGTTGTTCGCGGGTAGATTTTATTAGTGAGAGGAACTCTTTAGTTAAGGGTTCAGAATCCATTGGGCTTTGAGGGAGTTGGGATAACGAATCAACTTCGATTGAACTGAGCTTTTATGGGCCTGCGAAAAACGCGCTCCGCAGAATCACCAGGCCTGACGCGGGCACGAAGCCGGACCACTTCATCCAGAATAATGTTGGCGACATTAGTCTTCGGCATCAGGGGGACGTGAATCGGAGCTTTTCGGTCGCGACTAATTATTGTTACTTCATTCGTACTCGTATCGAAGCCTACCCCATTGCGAGTGATATCGTTTGCGACGATCGCGTCCAGATTCTTAGCGCGCAACTTTTGGCGCGCATTCGCCATAATGTTTTCAGTCTCTGCGGCAAATCCAATTACCAGCAGTCCAGCACGCTTTGCGCTCGCCACGTCCTGGAGTATGTCGGTCGTCCTTTCAAGCTCGAGTGCCAGCGTAGATTGAGTTTTTTTGATTTTTCGCAACGAACGGGCAACCGGGCGATAATCGGCCACAGCCGCCGCTCCAATAAAGACTGACGCCGCTGGAAGCTTTTCCATTACTGATTTGTGCATTTCCTCCGCCGAGTAGGCCCTGACAACGGAGATGTCATCGGGAGAGGGGGCGGTAGTGGCTCCGGCAATAAGTGTAACGCCGGCACCGCGTCTTTTTGCTGCCTCGGCAATGGCGAATCCCATTCGGCCGGAAGAATTGTTAGAAAGAAAACGGACTGGATCGATCGCCTCTCGGGTCGCCCCAACGGTAATAAGTATGTGCTCGCCGCTAAGATCCTGCGCACTCTGCTCTTCGGAGTTTCTCAAAATGTCCAAAGCGGCAGTCACAATTTTTTCTGGCTCACTAAGCCGCCCTGGGCCAATGGTCCCGCAAGCCATTTCGCCCTCGTCGGGTTCGATTACATAGACACCATCGGATTTGAGCCGCTGCAAGTTTCGCTGCGTGGCCGGATGGTGCCACATGGAAGTATTCATTGCGGGCGCAATCAGAACCGGGGAAGTGGATGCAAGGTACGTCGAGGTCAAAAAATCGTCGGCGACACCGTTTGCAAATTTCGCGATAATGTTGGCGGTGGCAGGAGCTATCAGAAGCAGGTCTACAGTCTGTGAAAATGTTATGTGGGCTATGGGATCCGGATTGTCAGCCGCGTAATCGTCGACGACAACGTGAAAACCCGACAGCGCCCGAAAGGTAAGCGGCTGTATAAACTCGCAGGCGCGTTTCGTCATTGCCACTCTGACTGTGCAGCCGGCACGTTGCAGTCCGCGGAGAACCTCGGCTGCCTTAAAAGCGGCTATGCCGCCGCTGATACCGAGCGCTACTTTCTTCCCTGTAAAACTGTTTTCCAGTGAATGTTGCTCCATTACCACTTACTCCAAATTAAAGATCAATGTAACATTGCTGAAACAAGGGCGCAACGGACTCTGATCCAGGCTACCATTCTGGGTCTATTCGCTTTCAAGGAAAATGAGCTGACTTGTAAGTATGGATTTGATAAAGGCCGAACATGGGTAACTCTCGATTGGTTTGCTGTGGTTTCGCTGGTGCGTTATTGATTGTGTGCGTTAGTTCTGTCACCTCTGCACAAAGGAGAGGCGGAAACGAACAATTCGGACCTGTTGTTCGCGCATATCTTGGGTATCTTAGAGATGAGCAGGAGGTGGTCGATGATCGCGTCAGTCGACACGAGGTAAGTGTGGCGTACTATCATCGGAATTCGAATCGCATACGCGCGCTCCGGCAGATGGCAATGCAAATCGCCCACGAGACTCAAAACGACTATTTACCTGAGCTCGAAGCCGTTGCCGCTGATGAATTTGGCCTGCTCTTCGAGCGAC
>JALYXE010000026.1 GCA_030947265.1 Acidobacteriota bacterium | reverse complement strand
CCCTTATGCTTGTCGCGCATCTTGATTACCCATTCGTCATCTGCGTTTAGAACAGCTATACCACCGGGCTTAAGACCTTCAATTAGCTCCGCTTTCGCAGCTGCAATGTTTGCTATCGTGCCGAGGTACTCGAGGTGCACCGGCGCAATCATCAACTCCACACCGATGTGGGGGGGAGTGATGCGACAAAGCCTTTGAATTTCGTGCGTAGGTGATGACATTCCCATTTCGAGTACCGCAATATCAAACTGCTGGGGAGATCTTCCTTCGCTCACCATTCTTAGAACAGAGAGTGGCAGGCCGAGACCGTTGTTGTAGTTTCGCTCGCTCTTCAGAACTCGTAAGCCAGTGCTAGCCAACAAGTGGGCCGTTAATTCCTTGGCCGTAGTTTTCCCGGCGCTCCCCGTGATGCCAACAACCGGCTTGCCCCATCCCTCGTAAACACGTTGCGCCAGCGTTTGTAAGCCAACTATGGCGCCGTCAACTAAAAGGAGACGATCCTTCAAAGCCGTGAGATGTCGATCGCCCCTCACTCGATCCGCGCGCGCGACCGCCGCAATTGCTCCCTTGCCAAACGCGTCGTCTATATATTGATGGGCGTCGGCAAAAGTGCCGTTAAAGCCGGCGCGAGCGTAATCTTCCTGAGACAGGGCGAAGAAAAGCTCGCCGGTTGTAACCGTCCGGGAATCGATCGAAAAGTCTGTTATTTCTTTGTCAAACAACTCGACGTCTACGTCTGCGGCGATAGCGCCCATTAAAAGCGATGCGTCCCGTACATTCACGTTATTCCAACCTCTTGCTCCCCGATCAACAGCAATGATTCGCTATCCCCCGACCTGATGCCATCAAACTCGAAACAACAGTGGTCAATGCGAATCGGCTGCTTTTGCATTGCGCGATCTTCCACCGGATAGCAGTGCAACTCGGACACTAAGAGGGTCATCTCCGCAATCTCATCCTCCGGCTCGTTTCATTTCAGTTAGGTCGTTCAGAATCAACATAAATGATTTGCCCCGTTTTCAACTCTGCTCCGGGTCCCGGCGTTTGCCGGATGACCCGACCTTCGCCATGCGCCTCAACTTGCATGCCAAGCTGCCCGCAAGCGCGGGCGACATCCCGCAGGCTACGCCCCCGTAAATCCGGCATCAGGATCGCTTTGCTTGTCGCTACCGCGTAAACGATCTCTCCACCTTCGTTGTCTCGCGCAGTTACCAGCGGCATAGTTAACGCCCTTGATTCATCTCGACGCGTCTCCTCTTCGCGTAATTTCGAAATCTGTTCAGGGATTTCCATCACGCGAGCAACCACCTCGGTGGGGCTTTGGAAATCGGTGTCCGGGATAACGCCCATGTCGGGCAAAATCTGTTCGGCAATCTGCCGAAACACCGGTGCGGCCACGTCGCCGCCGTGATAGGCCCCGGCTGGTTCATCGATAACCACGATAATCACTACGGCTGGATTATTTACGGGCGCAAAGCCGACAAAAGACGCTACATACTTTGTCTTTGAATACCTTTTTGTTCGCGGGTCAATCTTCTGCGCAGTGCCGGTTTTTCCAGCGGCTGTGTAGCCATCCAATTGCGCCTTCCTGGCAGTCCCGTGCAGAGTGACACCTTCTAACATTCCCCTGAGCGCGATTGCTGTTTCCCTGCTTATCACGCGGTGCTGTCCAGGTTCCGGGCGATATGCCGTTGTGCCGGAGGCATTTCGAATCTCACGAACCAGGTGCGGAGCTATCCGGATTCCGTCATTTGCCAGGGCGCCGAAAGCGACCACCATCTGCAATGGCGTCACTGCCACTTCCTGTCCAATAGCTACCGAGCCAATTGAGGAAGGCAGCCATCGCTTAAGCGGGTTTATCAGGCCACCAGTTTCGCCAGGCAGTTCAATTCCTGTTCGTGAGCCAAAACCAAACCGGGTGATGTAGTCATACATCGCTTCGTCACCGATGCGAATGCCCAGCTTAATGGCTGCAACATTGCTCGACTTGGCAAGCGCATCAGCGAGGGTAAGAACTCCGAATGGATGGGTATCGTGAACAACGCGCTTGGCGACGGTGATTGATCCCATTTCACAATCTATAAGATCATTCGGCTTGGCTACCCCTTTTTCAATGGCCGCAGAGAATGGAACGATCTTGAATGTTGAGCCTGGCTCGTAAACATTCTGGAGGGCCAAATTGCCTCGCGCGGCTGGAGGAGTCGCCCCGATATCATTTGGATCAAAGGTAGGCGAATTTGCCAGGGCCAGAATTTCGCCCGTGTGGGGATCAAGAACAATAGCGGTTCCCGATTTCGCGTTTGACTGTTCGATTGCAGTTGCCAGCGCAGCCTCGGCCTGGTATTGGATTGACTGATCGATTGTCAGAATGATCGTTTGACCGGGACGGCCGGGAATTTCCGTACTCTCGTAGGCTCTGCCGTGCGAATCCTTCTCGATGAACAGTTTGCCTGGCCCACCTATGATCTTTTCGTTGAAAGTCTGTTCGATTCCAGCCAGTCCGTTTCCATCAAGGCCGACGAAGCCAAGCACGTTCGCGGCCAATGAACCGTTTGGATAAAAGCGCTTTGGCTCTTTACGTGTATGGACTGCCGTCAGCTGCATCGCCTCCAGCAAGCCCGCTTGTTCGGGAGTTATTCTGCGAGCGGCCCAGAGAAAACGGCGCCCGCCCCTTCTTGCTTCCATGATCTGATTGGAGAGGTCCTTTCGATCCAGACCTAAAGAAGACGAAAGATAATTTGCGGTGCAGTCAATCTCGCCAACAGTTTGGGCCTCAGTCTTTTTATCGAATTCGTCAGGTGCAAGAAATATTGACGTTGTTTCGATGCTGCGCGCCAACTCTCGTTCTTGCCGGTCAAGCACTGGTCCCCTTTGGGGACTGGTTTCAATCGCTTCCTGCTGCTGTTGATGCGCACGGTCGACGAGGTTGTCGTGTTGTGAAACCTGCAGATAAACAAGTCGGGCACTGATGCCTAACATCCAAAAAACGACGAAAGCCGCAACCACCAGCGAGCGGCGAATCGAGAGGTCGCTATGTGCTTCTGACTGAGCGGAACGGCGCGCCAACATTCCCTGGAATTCCCTTCTTGCTTTCTAACGCGGGGAAAGAGCACTCTCCCGGGCTTCGATCCGGGCGAGCCAATTGCCAGCGCTTTACTAGCGCTGAAACGAGGCGGAAGGATTTAGCAGTGCCGGCGCGAGTGGCGTTTGTCTGCTGCCCTTCTGAGTTGCGACCTGGCTCGCTAATAGAGGCCTCAGGCCTAACTCCCGGGCCTGCAACCCAAGTCGTGCTGGAGCAACGGCCCGTTCTTTCTGGGCCCGCAGGTATTGCTGTTCAGCCAATAGCCTTTCGCGTTCAACACGAAGACCTTCGCTCTTGTAACCATATTGAACGGCAGCAAAGCGCTGTTGTGCCGCAAACACGAAACCGCTGGCGAGAATCGACCCACAGAACAGCAATAGGGCGAGGCGGGAGAGGGCGCGTACGTCGCGGTCCCTATGAATCTCAGAATTGCACTGCTTAGAGGGAACTCTTGTCATGGCGGGAACTCCGGGTCTGGTTGCTTGTTATTTATGCCGCGCCCAAAAGCCGCGCGGGTTGTCAAATTGAAATCAGCTTGCGACAAGCGCGCAGCTTTGCGCTGCGCGATCGGGGATTCACATCGATTTCAATAGCCTCAGGTATCACGGGGCGCTTCGTTAGTATTTCGACGGCGCGTCGCGTTCCGCAAGTACAAACATTCGTTCGAGGCTGACTTCGAGCTCCGCGTTGAACCCTGTTTCTGGATTGGCACTGGCAATAGCCCGCTAGCCGGCGTAGCTCCTGCTTCATTATTCGGTCCTCAAGCGAATGGAAACTGATTACAACGAACCGTCCGTCTGGTTCTAAAAGATCTATGGCGGTTTCGACGAATCGGCCCAAACCTTCCAGCTCACGATTCACTGCGATGCGTAAAGCCTGGAAAGTCCGAGTCGCCGGATGGATATGCCAGCGTTTCCTGTGTCCCGCCGCGCGTGCCACCAGATCGGCCAGTTCTTTTGTTGTCGTGATCGGGTTCCCTTGTTCCCGACTTTCAACGATCCATTTGGCGATGCGGCGTGAGTTACGCTCTTCGCCATACTCAAAAATGATCCGTGCTATTTCTTCTTCCGGCTGGCCCAGCAGTAGATCCGCGGCGGTATCTTCGCTGCCTTCGGGATCCATCCGCATGTCGAGCGGAGCGTCAAAGCGAAAACTAAATCCCCTGGTCGTTGAATCAAACTGGAGCGACGAAACTCCAAGATCAGCCAGCACGCCAACCGGCTCACGCTCGCCAAGATCTTCCAGGACCCGGTTAATCTCCCGAAAATCTGCGTGGATGGCCCGAAAGCGTTCGCCAAAATGCGCTAACCGTTCTCTGGTTGCGTTCAGCGCCTGGACGTCGCGATCGATACCGATTACGCGAGTTTCGGTCGAGGCTTCAAGGATCGCTTCACTGTGCCCGCCGAGTCCGACCGTGCAGTCGACGAATAGAGATCCTCGCTCGGGCGCGAGGAAATGAATCGTTTCTTGTAGCAGCACGGGGCGATGGGGCGCGTCTCTGCCCCCCAAAGGCGCAGCCATCACCACCGCCCCGTGATCTCGTTCAAAGAACTAAACTCGAGCCTAAATTCAAGGGATGAGTTATTGGTGATTAGTGACGAGCAAAAGTCAGCGACTGTTTCCGTATTGCTTATCACTTGTCACTTGTCACTCAATCACTGCCTACTGCCTACTGCCTACTGTTTTTAAATTCCCAGCTTCGCAATCGCCGCCTCGTCCTCTTCCGTGTAAGGGTCAGCGAGCATGCGCGCCTTGAATTCATCGAGCTCCCAAACTTCCAGGTAAGTCAGATAACCCAGCACAGCCACGTCTCCCATTACGCCCGCGCTCTTGCGGAGCAGCGGATGAATCAAAAGGCGTCCTTGAGCATCAATCGTCGCCTGTTGTCCGAAGTAGTTCGTTCTGTCAAGGAACTTACGGCGCGCCGGATCCATTGTCGGGAGGAGGGAAAGCCTTTGCTCTATCGATTCCCATTCCGGCAGCGGGTAAATGCGAACGTTGTCACCGGTAAGACTTGTTATGTAAAACTCGCCGCCATGCTTCTCATCGATTAGGCGACGAAATGGCGTCGGCACCTTTAGCCGACCCTTAGCATCTATCCGGGCCGTGTAGTTTCCTCGTAGCATAAAAATTGACGGAAGAGATTTAGCGGGTGGTCGTTCCAGGAAAAGTTCCTAATGATCGGTTCGCTACGAGGTTGGACCCACTTCCGACCACTTTCGACCACCCAAACCGGATACTACGCTGCAACATTTTGTGTGTCAATAGCAAACTCAGTGAAACTGTTAGGTCTTTCGCGCCAATTCGGTTTGCGTCTCAAGTTAGTGTACGCCTCTTGTCAGCCAGCTGAGAACTCTCCGCAGACATGGTGAGGACTTTAAAAAGCTTTCCGAATAGCCTGTGACGCAGCCTTGATGTATATTGGCGCGCCATGTTTCTGCCCACTAATCTGTGCCTAACAAACAACTGAATGAACCCCGATTCAGGAGGATTTTTCGGGCTCCTTATGTTTGGCTTGCTTGCCGCCGGCGCGAACCTCGTTGGTGGATTTGTACTCATCAGGTCGGGCGCGCACCGATTTGGCGAGCGGTTTCTTAAATACCTCGTTGCCCTCGGCGCAGGCTTTATGCTGGCGGCAATATTTATTGAGATACTTCCGGAGAGCGTAAGCATTTGGACTTCAAACCTGCAGGGAAAGAGTGCTGCGGAGGCAGTAGTAGGTGCCATGACACTGCTTTTGGGCGGCTACTTATTGATTCAACTTTTCGAGCACACAATTGCTCCCCACTTCCACTTTGGCGCCGAAACACATCCCGAATCTTTCATGCGACCTTCCGCGGCTTATGCAGCGGTTGGCGGCCTTTGGATTCATACTTTCTTCGATGGAGTTTCTATCGCGGCGGCTTTTCTGGTGAACTTCAAGGTTGGTCTCCTGGTTTTTATTGCCATCCTGTTACATAAGATGCCGGAAGGGTTTACCGTAGCTTCTATCATGCTGGCTTCCGGGCGTTCTTCGCGAACGGCTTTGTTGGCAACAGTCGCTATCGGAGCCGCCACTCTTGCTGGAGTCATCGCAGTAGCTTTGTTGAATACAAGGATTGGTGGCGCGGTTGGCTATGCCCTTCCTTTTTCGGCGGGGGTCACTCTGTATGTCGCTGCCAGCGACCTGATTCCCGAGGTAAACCATAAAGAAGAAAGAAACCCAACAGTCTCAATTGTCGTTTTTGTAGGAGTAGCTCTTTTCTATCTATTGCATAAGTTGATCGAAGGGTAGTTTTTGTTGCTGCCATCTCAAGTTTCATTGCTACGTTTGCGGAAAAACTCCGGATTTGGTTCTGACACGCGCCATAGCTTATTAAGCATGGTATTTGTGTGCGCCATTCTGCTTTCAGCTTCTCAAGTCTCGTTCGGCGAATCCAATAACGCTCGGTCTCCGATTCCACTTCCATCGCCCTTCACTCCTGTCGTCGATTACGCTCACGTCATCGATCCAGAAATCAGAAAGCAGCTTGAATCTATTTATGTAAACCTGAAGCAGCGCGCTGACACTGAATTTGCTGTTGTGACGGTTGACACCACCGGCGACCAGGACATCTTCGACTATTCGTTGGCGGTTGCTCGCGGTTGGGGAATCGGATCCAAAGGTGGTGAGAAGGCGGGATTTTTATTGCTAGTAGCGATAAAGGATCGAAAATATTTCACGCAGGTAAGCGACCACCTCGAGGGCGATCTCAACGATGGTTTAGCAGGAGAAATCCAGCGGGAACGGCTCGTACCGCAATTTAGAAGAGGAAACTATGGCCAGGGCATCTACGACACCATTCAAGCCTACGTCGCCACACTTGCCGAGAAACGAGGATTCAGCATTGAAGGAATTGACCAACGCTACGCATATCGTAAAGCACCACCAGAGCGGAGCACGGGCTCTCGTACAGGAGGTTTCTCCAGTTCTTGCTGGACGCTAGCCATAATCCTTTTCGTCGTCGTACTACTGTTGTCATCAATGAAACGAGGGGGCAGAGGTGGCGGTTGTCTGAATCTCTTTCTGCTCGGCTCTCTTCTTAACTCCGGGAGAGGGGGTGGAGGCTGGGGCGGCTCCAGCAGTGGCTGGGGCGGAGGCGGTTTCGGGGGCGGAGGCGGGGGATTCGGTGGAGGTTTTGGGGGAGGTGGCAGCTTCGGCGGCGGCGGCGCAGGTGGCGGATGGTAGTGGGACAGGCATTCTTGCCTGACTTGTTCTAGAGCTTGGAATTTCTGATAGTATTCGCGACACTTGAACAAGCACGATGGTTAAGCCAGTCATCCAGGATGCATTGAACGGTCTCATCAGGGACCTCCACGCCACGCACGGCGATAATCTCGCCTCGGTCGTGCTTTACGGCTCAGCAGCCGCGGGCGACCACATCGAATTGCGCTCTGATTACAATCTGCTCATAACCCTGAAACGCATCACGCCCGAAGATTTGCGCGTCGCGCAAGCACCAATGCGCGAGTGGCAGCGTCTGGGACATCCCCTGCCGGTCTATTTCACGACGGAGGAACTATCTGACGCAGCAGACGTATTTCCGATTGAGTTTTACCAGATGGCCAGGGCGCGCATCGTGCTTTTCGGACAGGATCCTTTCGAGTTGGTCAAACTCTCAGACGCAAATCTCAGACATCAAACAGAGTACGAACTGAGAAGCAAGCTGATTCAACTCCGCAGGATGTACATTCCTGCGTCTGTTTCAATTGAGAAGTTGTGCAGCTTAATGAGCGACAGCCTCGCCAGTTTTGCGGCGCTTTTCCGGGCAGTGCTCATTCTGCACAAGGAGGATGCCCCTGTGGCCAAACCCGAGTGCGTCAGGACGACGGCCCGACGCTTCGCGCTTGACCCAGAACCGTTTGAAAAGATTTTTGCATTTCGGTCAACTGACTATTTGCCACCAACTGATAAGGACGCGAACGACATCTTTGCCGCTTATATGGCCCAGATCGAGCGCATTATCGAAG
>JALYXE010000016.1 GCA_030947265.1 Acidobacteriota bacterium | reverse complement strand
CGCGTGTCAGGTGGATCGGTGCGCGTGTCGCGTGGATCGGTGGGACGCGTAGGCGTCGGTAGCCGATTGGGCGAGGGATATCGCTCAGCGTCCCTTTCGCGCTTTCTTCTTAAGATCTCGCCGGCTGTCGGGAGGCCAAATGGTCCGGTCTTGCTCCGCTGGCCGGAGACTGGGACTGAAGAAGGATCATCGCTCGGAAAGGTTGGAGCTGTGGTCCCCGATGGTGGTCCGCGAATAACGCCAATCGTTGGTAATTCCAGCGTAGTGTCCTCAGCCTGTTGGCGGGCAATGCGCTCAGTCTCTGCGCGAGTTTCAAAGCGTATTGGATAAACAATCACTCCCTCTTCGTCGAGCCAATGAAGCGTGCTATCGAAGGAAGCCTGGTCGCTATGAAAATCGACTCCATCGGTAAAGATCACAATGGCCTTGCGGCCCCGGATTGTTCTAAGCGAATAAAGCGCTGTCTCAAAAGCATCGTAGAGCTTTGTTCCCTGACCAGACACAGTTTTGAAAATCGCTCCTCTCAACGCTCCTCGATCATTTGTGAATTCACTGAGCTCCCGCACGTCACTGTCAAACGAAATGACTTTCACACGATCCGCGCTTTGCAGTTGCTCAACGAAAGCGACGGCCGCTCGCTGAATCAAACCCAACTTCTCCTGCGTACTCGCACTTGTATCCAGCAACAACACCACATGAAAAGGGGCACTCACAGTGGCAAAGAACGCCAACTGCTGCGTCACGCCATCTTCGGAGACGCTGAACTCATTTTCACGCAGATCGGGAATGTATGTTCCGTCCATGGTCGTGGCGATTACGGGAACAGCCACCAGATTTGTATTGATCTTTAGCGTTTCAACATCTCGGGGCTCATCACCCGCCGCGGCTTCTGGAGACGGTTGGGGCGTTGGCTCTTGTTCGGGTGTTGGCTTCGTAACGGGTATGTGGGGACGTCTTTGCGCGGAAATCTGCGGTACGGAGGCGCTTGCGCCAGCCAGACAAAACGAGCCGATCAAGCAGGTCAGAAGCACTTTAGCCCGCACGGTTTCTCCGGTTGACGTTTAAGGTTCAGGCGAGACAAAAAGACTCGGACGTCTTGCTACGATGAGTATTGCAACGATAACGGTTGCCATTCACTGAGACAAGGTCTGCAACTAGCCGCTCCACAGCAAAAGGGTGTTGGTGCAGTTTACCCATTTGAAATGCGATGGGTGGGTCCCCTGAGGTCAGTACCAGCAAAAGCCTTTCCTTGCCGCGTCCTTGCTCATCAATTAGAATTGCCTCCGTCACAAACCATTCACCAGAATGAGATCCTTATTGCTTGCCGTCCTTGCGGCTTACGTTGTAGCCGCGATTCACGCAGTGCTTGCGTTTATCAATAAACGTCGCGCGCTTCAGCGCGTCTCTGAATGGTCTATGGCCGCAGGTTTTGCGCTGCACACGGCCGCGTTAATTGCTGATTGGGCGATTTACGGTCATTACCCACTCTTTTATTTGCGGGAGACTCTTTCTTTCCTGGCCTGGACGCTGGTTGCGAGTTATGGCCTTGTGCTTTACCGGTACCGCGCCCGACCACTCGGTAGTTTTACGCTGCCACTAGTTTCTCTTCTCATTTTTGTCGCCATCATCACGAGATCCCCAAGCCCCGGCTCAGCAGAGGCAATTAGTATGTCGACCACGTGGCTTTTCCCGGTCCACACGACGCTGCTATTCTTTGCTTACGCCGCATTTTTCGTGGTTTTCGTCGCCAGCATCATGTATCTCCTGCAAGAGCGCGAGCTGAAGCTAAAAACCTTCAGCGTAATATTTCATCGGCTGCCGTCTTTGACGACTGTCAATGAAATCGCCACCAGCTCCGCGGCAATCGGCCTTACATTGTTAACGGTGGGAATTGCGACAGGCATGCTTTGGGCATCGTCACGCGATGGCCGGTTGTGGCACAATGATCCAAAAGAGATCTTTGCGGCGCTCACATGGATGCTCTACCTCTTGTTGATTCTGTATCGTTCAACCTCTCATTGGCGCGGACGCAGAGCCGCATGGATGGGCGTCGTCGGATTTGCGTTGGTTCTCTGTACGTTCTTCGGCGCCCGGCTTATGGGCGGTTATCACGTTTTCGGGTTAATGTCGTGTTCAGTTTTTGTAACGCAAACTGTAATGCAAACTGTTAGTTTGCGGACTGGGTCGGATGCCCCGGCTCGAGTGATGCCAAGTCGTCGCAAACTAACAGTTTGCGTTACGGCATAAAACTTAATCGCCGTCTAAACATCAGTTGTCGGCGCAGCACTAAACAATGTCTATTGTCCTCGTAGGAGTCAATCACAAGTCCGCGCCTATTCAGGTGCGCGAGCGTCTCGCGTTCACTGAGGAAGCGTGCTGCGCGGGATTGCGCAAACTGGTTGATGGCGACATTGTTAGAGAAGGGTTGATTGTCTCAACCTGTAACCGGGTGGAAGTCCTGACCGAGACTGCAAACGGGCGGCTGGATGAAACGACGGAGCGCGTCATTCAATTCCTCAGTCGGACAGACGATCTCCCTCGCTCCTTTTTCGAGTCACACCTCTACCAGCACACTGACGACACAGCCGTACGACACCTCTTTCGCGTAACTTCCTCGCTTGATTCAATGGTGGTGGGCGAACCACAGGTTCTGGGCCAGGTGCGCCGCGCGTATTCCATTGCGCTTGAAGCCGGTACCGCCGGACGAATATTGAACCGGCTGGTTCATCACGCGTTTCGAGTGGCCAAGCGCGTGCGCACTGAAACGGGGATTGGCGGAAATGCGGTCTCAATTAGTTACATGGCTGTGGAGCTCGGAAAGAAAATCTTTAATTCTTTGGAAGGTCACACGGCGCTTCTAATCGGCGCGGGAGAAATGGCGGAACTTTCCGCACGCCACCTGGTTAATGCAGGTGTGAGCCGAGTGTTGCTGGCTAACCGAACCGAAGAGCCCGCCGAGCGCCTGGCGAGGGAGCTTGGCGGAAAAGCAGTTAACTTTGATCGACTCTCCAGTCACCTTGCCGAAGCAGACATTGTTATCTGTTCGACTGCCGCCGATCATTATGTGATTACCGAACAGATGGCGCGCGCCGCATTAAGCAAGAGACGCAACCGGCCTTCTTTCTTTATCGACATCAGCGTACCCCGCAATATAGATCCGGCAATTGGCAACATTCCAAATGTCTTCGTTTTCGATATAGACGACCTGGAGTCGGTGATCTCGTCGAACATTCGCGAGCGCGAGCGTGAAGCGGAGCGGGCAGAGTTGATAGTTGAATCAGAGATTATGCAGTTTCAGCGAGCCCTTCGCCTACTGGACATTGGGCCGACTATCGGCGCTCTTCGGCAGAAACTCCACAATATCGCCAGGCTCGAGCTAACACGCCAACGACATCGCCTTGGCCCTTTGACCAAGGAACAGGAGAGCGCGATTGAGGCTCTTTTGATGTCCACCGTCAACAAAATCTCCCATCCTGTATTGAGCCACATGCGACGCTCTTATGACGCCAGCGATGCCGATACCATCCAGGCCTGGCGCGATATCTTCGGCCTCGAAGAATAGCTTCTGTCCCCGAACCCCACATGAAAGACACGCTCGTAATTGGCTCTCGCGGTTCGCAGCTTGCGCTCACTCAGGCGCAAATGGTCAGAGCTGAACTCGCGCTTCTGAATCCTTCCCAAGAGGTCCGAATTGAAATCATTAAGACGTCGGGAGACGTAAAAACGGATCCACTTTCGCTCATCGGGGGAAAGGGGGTCTTTACAAAGGAGCTGGAAGATGCGTTGCTCGACCGCCGCATTGATCTTGCGGTTCACTCATTAAAGGACCTGCCTACGATCATTCCGGAAGGTTTGACACTCGCCGCGATTTGCAAACGTGAAGATGCCCGCGATGGACTGGTGCTGGGGCGAAGGCTGCCAAACGCAGCCAACCCATCAATCCGAAGCTTGCCTCAGAAGGCGGTTGTAGGAACCTCCAGCCCACGTCGATTGGCCCAACTAAAACATCTCCGCAATGATCTTGTTTTTAAGGATCTTCGCGGAAATGTAGACACGCGTTTACGCAAGCTTGATGAGGGTCAGTACGACGCCCTTGTGCTGGCTTGTGCGGGACTGCGAAGATTGGGACTTGAGAACCGCATAAGCGCGGCGCTTTCGAGCGACCAAATGCTTCCATCGCCCGGACAGGGTGCCATTGCGATAGAAGCGCGCGCTCAAGATAAAGACACAATTGAAGCGCTCGGCAAGCTGGATCATAAATTTACCAGGCTGGCGTGTACTGCTGAACGCGCTTTTCTGCGAAGCCTTGGTGGCGGTTGCCAATTGCCCATCGCGGCCTACGCGGTTGTCCGCGACAGGCGAATAAGGC
>JALYXE010000004.1 GCA_030947265.1 Acidobacteriota bacterium | reverse complement strand
CCGCACGGGTAGGGCAAGCGATTGGCTTGCGGGCCAACTATCAAGCACGCCCGCCGGGCTTCCCGGCTGGGGACCCCGCTCAGTTTGCGTTACAACGCCACCACCACACGGTTACCTGACAACAGTGATTTCGCGAGCGGTCGTATTGTAGTCGCCGTTCTCGACTGGCTTTCCATCCTTGTCGATTAGCTCGAGACGCACGGTGTGCTTACCGCTGATCCAACCCGACAACCAGATAGGCTCCCACTTGTCGATATATCGGGCTTCGTCATCGTCGATAATATATCGGACCCGGTACTCCCCACCATTGCCTTTTAGCTTCGCATTGGAGAGCCAGAAGTCGATCATGATCGGGTCCGCGTCTGCGTCTTTGTATTCACCCTTCGGACGACTGTAGGTTAACAAAGGCTTTGCCGGATCGACGTCGCCTGCTTTGCTGGAGGCCATATCCTTACCTTCGCGAGGCAATGCCGGACTGGCGCTTGTGTTGGCGTTTGCGCCTGGCCTGGTCTTTGGAGTGACAGGGGGAGTGACAGAGGGAGTCGCCGAGGGACTGGGCGCGCTCGTCGCTTTCGCATTATTGTTTGACACGATCTGACCGCTATTTGTGGTTGTCGGCTTGCTGGCATCTCCGCCACCTTTGACCGTAAACATCACCATTTGAAAAACGCCGTCATTCTTAAAGCTTTCGTGCCAGGGACGCGATGGAAATACGCGGAGTGTGTGTTTGCCTTCAACCACATTGCGCAGCTCAAACGGTTGTCCCAATTCGTAATAGGCTTCGTAAGGTTGATTATCTAAAATCACGTGGATGTGGTTGCCCTTTCCCGTTGCCGGGTCCTTGTGAGGCATGTAACCCTTCAGATCACCGCTGAGATCCAATTTGACCTGGACCGTAGGACCATTGATGACGGCGTCCTTCGCCGGCGAGACAATCTTCAGCACAGGCCTGGCCTGGTCCTGGTCTCCGCGCTGCTTCATTAGATCAAGAATATTTTGAGGCCGAGGAACGAGCGACAGCGTCTGCGTTGCTGGCGGCGTGACTGTGCGGGTAGCGGTCGTGCTTGCATTGTCTGGATTTCCAGGGGAACACGAAGCAAATAAAAGCGCGAAGGCGGCAAGCATCAACACTAATGGAAGAAGATTTCGATATGGGGCCATGTTGTCCTCCGAGATTGAACTATGGGGCTGAAATAAAATAATTTTGGCAAGTGTAACCTAACACAGGCGGCAGGAGCAGACGGCAGGCGGCAGGACAAATGGCGGCTTACGTTTCTGCTTACTGCTCCTGCCTACTGCCTAGTGCTCCTGCCGACTTCTTCTCGCTACACGCCGGCGCTGCGTACGCCTTTATCTTTTCCAAGGCGCTTCTCAACTGTGGTCCAGTCGATATTTGAAAAGAAGGCTTCTATGTATTTCGGGCGCTCGGGTGGTTTGTAGTCTAACAGGTAGGCATGTTCCCAAACATCCATCACCAGGATTGGATCGAAACCAGCCACGTTGCCTGTTTCGTGCAAAGTGATCCAGTGGTTTGATAGGCGTCCATTCCCCGGGTTCTGATAACAAATGGCCCAGCCCACACCCCTCATCTTACCGATGCCGACAAAATCCGCTTTCCAGATTTCGTAACTCCCAAAGCTCGATTCAGCAGCTTTAGCAAACTGAGCGGTACGATCGGGATCGCCGATGCCGCCTCCGCTCTTCAGATTGTCGAAATAGTATTCGTGGAGGACCATGCCGTTGTACTCAAAGCCGAGGCGACGCGTCAGCTCAGAATAGGCGGGCATCTCTTCCTGGTCCACCTTGCCGTCCGCTATGAATTTCCTAATCCCTTCGGTCAACTTGTTTGTCTCTTTGACGTAGCCTTCGTAAAGCTTGAAGTGCATCTCCAGGGTTTGATCAGAAATGCCTTGCAGGCCACTCAGGTTGAATTCTCTTGCTGCGTAAGAATCCTTTTTGGAATCCCTCTTAGAATCAATGCCAGAATCCGTCGAACTCATTTCTTAACCTCCATATTATGCAGTCCTTGTTAGCAACACAAAAGTTCCATCTCGATCAATGGATCGCCGCCCGCTCGAACCGGCTTGATACGCGCGCGTGTGGCTAAAACTAGTCGGCAGCGTGCGGGAATCACTACCGGCACACTGCCCGCTATTCACTGCCCGCGATTCGGAGTTACTTCCCGAATACTACCCAGTCGCCGTGCGACGTGCCCATGAAAAGAAGCAGTGGAAGCGATAGCCATGCATTAGTGCGTGAGGCGATAAAGGCCTGTCGTGCCAACTCCGGAGGAGCAGCCGGTCCAGTGCCGGCAGTGGCGGCGATAATCCGCTTGTTATTGGGCCAGATAATCCCCCAAACATTCAACAGCATCACGACGCCATAAGCGCCCCCAATACCAATCGAGTATGATTTATTACTGGCGAAGCTTTGTCCGCCAACGCTCAGTTCGGCCGTGAAAAACTTAACGAGACCCCAAGTGACTATCGCCACCAGAATGATCATAACAATAGCAAACACGCGACCGTCCTTAGTTAAGGCCGGCACTTTCTTGATGATGCCAAACTCTACGGCGAATAAAACAATTGGATAAGTAAGCCACGCAATAAACACCCACCAGAGATTGACGTTGCCGTTTCCAATAGCATTTGCATTGGCTACATCGGCTTTAAGGATGTACATGGCAAAATAGGCAAGGCCCGCGAGCCCGGTCACCACAGCACCCCAACGAAAATACCAGAGCGCGCGAGACAGCAAGTCAGGATTGACTTTCTTCTTCGTATCGGGATCGAGACCCTTTTGAAACGGAACATTTACGAGATTGAAGAAATAAAGCAAGCCGATCCAGGTAATGCCGGCGACAAAATGGAGCCACCGTAAAATTATACGTGTGAGAGCAACGCTGTCAGGTGGATGAAAGAGATCCTGAAACATAGCCATACTGACGGGGAGATGAACAGTCGACTCAATTAACATTAAACAACCTCCATAAGTAGGACAGGCTTCTTGCCTGTCTTGATTCATTGGGACGCGAAGACAGGCAAGAATGCCTGTCTTACTCAAATTGTCTGGAATTACTCGCGAAGATTACACCCACAGGTGGGTGGTACGCAATAACTACTATGAGATGGGAGGAAACGGCGAACTGGGGTGAAGCCTGGTGTTCAACCTTCAAGTTGCGAATTATCAAGCCCAGTGTCAACTCTAAAACCGGAGTCAATCGTCTAGTGGGCGCGGCCCTGCATCCATTCCCCTTACGCTTGCTTGATTGATTACCCGCACTTTTAGATCATCGTTAACGTGAATCTGACAAGAGAGTCGCACGTGATCAGGGAGTTCAGTCTCCATTGCCAGGCGATTACGCTCCAACTCGCCCATTTCGCCTGGATCCCCATCGAGAACTTCGACACGACAGGTAGTGCAACGAGCATTGCCACCGCAGCGATGAAGGATATCGATTCCCGCATCTTCGATGGCAAGGACCAGTTTCTTTCCTTGCGGGGCTTCGATGATTTGTGGGCCAGCGGCAGTTTCAGCTTCGATCTTAGGCATTGTCTATGCTCCGAGAAAAATTGAATTTGATTGCTTGATGAATTTGGCACAAGTGAGAAAGTTGAGCAAGCAGGCATAGGAAGAGGCACCACCAATGTGTCTCTGAAAGTGCATCAGTACCCGGGAGAGCGGGGTAAACCCGTCTTCCTGACCTCGAGACTGCCACGTTGACCTGGCTTTTTGAGTTGAAAGCCGTTCAAGCAGCAGCATGAAGATGGGTTAGATCAGCTCTGGGTCAGGAAGGCGGGTTTAACCCCGCCCTTGATCCAGGACCAGTTCCATGACTGCCGCACCTTCCACAGGGTTTTTGTAATAAGGATCAATATTTCTAAAGCCCAACGAATGGTACATCGCAATGGCCTTATCCATTTTGCCGGGTAAAGTATCCAGCCGCATGCGTAGGTACCCCATTTCGCCCGCGGCTTCGATTATTCTCTCAGCGAGGCTTCGGCCTAGCCCTAATCCTCGAAATTCAGGCCGAACATACAGCCGCTTCATCTCACAAATACCATCGCCAATTCTTCGTAGGGCAACGCAACCGGCCGTCTGATTGTTTTCCAAAGCGAGAAACAGTCGCCCGGTGGGCGGAGCGTAGTCGCCAGGAAGTTCGGCCAGTTCCTTGTCGAAGTTTTGAAAACAGAGATTTAGTCCCAGCCACGCAGCATACTCTTCAAACAATTGCCGTGCCTGCTGAATCTCCTCGTCTGACTCTGCTTGTTTCAACTCCATCGCATCGACAATTCTTTGGCTCGTTTCGTTAAGTCAAGGACGCTGAGTGCGAATCAAAATCTCGAGGTGAACGTTAGACAGGATTGACAAGATGAACAGGATTCAGCAGACAGATTAATCGTATTAATGGTTTGACAAAAGCACCATTAGTTGACTTTGATCCGTTCCTATCTTGTTAAATCCTGTCAATCCTGTCCATGATCCGCAATTGCGCGAAGCGATGGGCTTCGTCCGAAGTCAGCGTCGCGCGGGCGCAATGCTTCGCCAGAAAACCTCGTGTTGCTTCGAAGAAAGTGCCGCCACCAAACAGTAACGCGGTACGCGAAAGTGGCTCGATGGTCTTTCGAAAAGACTATCGAGCCAGGAAATCGCGCACCGCGCTTTGCTTAACAGGACAGACATTTTGTCTGTCATTCATTTTTGAGACAGACACGAATGTCTGTCCGATCAATTAGGCCGTAAAGGAAGTACCGCAACCGCAACTTCCAGTGGCATTCGGATTTGTAAATGTGAAGCCCGAACCCATCACGCCGGTTACATAGTCGATCTGGACGCCATTCAGATATTGCGCGCTAAACATGTCCACGAAAAGTTTCACGCCTTTTTCATCGAGAATAAAGTCGCCCTGCCGAGAATCCTCTTCAATATTCAGACTGTACTGAAAACCCGAACAGCCTCCCGGAACGACGCGGACGCGAAGCCCGGCAGTCTCCGGCAGGCCCTCTTCGCTTGCCATAAACTTCTTAATCTCTACCACCGCGCTGTCGGTGACGTTGAGCGTCATCGTCGGGGCAACGGTTGTAGTACCGGTTGTTCCGGTGGGGACGGTTTGTGTAGACATTTGTAATTAACTCCTTCTTATCAATTGCATCGGAAAGGCTTTAGGTCTTTTGTCTTAATCCTGGAAATATACAAGACTCCAAAGTCCAAAGACCATCTTATTGACCTTTGCCCAAAACGACAAGCTCAGGCTTCATCGCTTCAATCGAGACTTGCCGGGCCACTTCCTCGGCCACGTGCCTAAACGCCTGCGCCTCTGGCGAATCCGGGTGGCTGACGACCACGGGCACGCCTTTGTCGCCGCCTTCTCTAACTTCTATGCCTAAAGGAATTGTCCCCAGCAACGGGACGTGATACATATCGGCCAGTTTTTCTCCTCCGCCCTCTCCGAAGATGTTGTAACGAGTGCCTGTGTCAGGAGCAATGAAGTAGCTCATATTCTCAATGATTCCCAGGATGGGGATAGCAACAGTTTCAAACATGCGCAGCGCGCGGCGTACATCAGCGACTGCGACGTCCTGTGGGGTGGTTACCAGTACGGCACCCTGAACCGGGACCAACTGCGCTAGCGACAATTGCACGTCGCCTGTTCCCGGAGGCATATCGACAATCAAATAATCCAACTCGCCCCATTTCACATCCGACAGAAATTGCTTTACCAATCCGTGCAGGATTGGACCACGCACGATCATCGGTTTGTCGCCGGGTTGCAGCAGCGCCATTGACATAAGTTTGACGCCATATGCTTCGATGGGGATTAACTTATTAACATCGATTTCCGGACGCGCTTCGCTCGCACCGAGCATGATCGGCACGTTGGGACCATAAACGTCCGCGTCCATCACTCCGACACGCGCACCATCGAGAGCCAACGACACCGCAAGGTTTACAGCTACTGTCGACTTGCCCACGCCTCCCTTTCCGGAAGAAACGGCGATGATGTTGCGCACACCCTCGATGGCAATCTTGTCACCAATACCTCTGCCTTTTGGAACCTCAGCATCCATCGTTACGGCGACGGACGAAACTCCTGGCAAACCTCCAACAAGGTCGCGCGCAGCGCTCTCCATCTCTGCTTTGACCGGGCACGCCGGAGTGGTCAAGACGATTCGGAAAGAAACAGCACCAGCGTCGATCCTCAGATCTTTAATAAAACCAAGAGTGACAATGTCCTTATGCAGATCGGGATCCTGGATCTGGCGCAGGGCCTCGAGCACTAATTGTTCAGTTACTTGCGGCATAGAGTTTTGAGTGAGCCCAATCAGAGCGTAGCTGATCGATACTTGTAACGCAAACTGTTAGTTTGCGTCGCATGGTGTTCGTAATGACTGGACTCTTGAATGCGGCTTTGGTTTTTTTTTCAGGCTCTCAACTCACCATCGCAAACTAACAGTTTGCGTTACATTGCCTGCAATTAACAATTCGCGGTACTTCGAGCGCAACTTAGATCCTCTCGACCACTAAGGCGCTATTCTTTGATCCAAAGCCAATGCAATTGCAAAGTGCTATACGTACATCTGCTTGCCTCGGCTGATTAGGCACGTAGTCGAGATCACAGTTTGGATCCGGCTCATCGAGATTTATCGTCGGAGGAATAAGGCCTGTGTGCATAGCACACAGGGCGGCTCCCAACCCCGCTGCGCCACTCGCGCCCTGGGGGTGCCCAATCTGTGATTTCGTCGCCGACATGGGAATCTTAATGGCCTGACCATTGAAGGCGAGCTTTAGTGCACTGGTCTCAATACGATCGTTAAGAATTGTGGATGTCCCGTGCAGGTTCACATAGTCGACCTCTGCGGGTTCACGACCTGCGTCTTTGAGCGCTAATTTCATCGCACGAGCGGGTTCATCGCCCGTCTCCTCCAGGCGCACGCGATGATATGCGTCGCACGTCGCCCCGTAACCCGTGACCTCAGCGTAGATTTTTGCGCCCCGCTCCCGTGCCTGCTCCATCTCCTCAAGAACATAAATCCATGCGCCTTCGCCCAAAACGATCCCGGAACGACCTAAGGAAAACGGACGAGAGGCCCTATGCGGCTCATCGCTGAAATCGCTGGTCAGGACGGTCATAAGGTTGAATGCGGCAAGAATGCCGGGGGCAATAGGCGCGTCCACACCCCCTGTCAACATCACGTCCTGGCGACCAAGGGCGATGTGTTCAGCCGCATATGCAATGGCGTCTGTTGAACTCGTACAGCCGGTAGAGACGATATGGGAAAGTCCGCGAAGGCCAAACGCCATGGACAACTCGCTCGACAAGCCTCCGTGTGTAGACGACGGAATCGTGTAGACGCTTGCCTTGTTTGCTGGACCAATGTACCAGTAAGAATATTGTTGTTCGGTAAAAGCGAGTCCGCCACCGCCGGTTCCTAACACCACGCCAATGGCCCGTCTCTGCACTAAGCCAAGATCTTTTGGTTTAAGCTTAGCATCTTCAAGAGCTTCTCTGGCCGCGGCCAGGGCAAGTGGCACTGTTCTGGGAACATGCTTTCGATCTTTTGGATTGAGTTGTGCTTC
>JALYXE010000589.1 GCA_030947265.1 Acidobacteriota bacterium | reverse complement strand
ATCCAGCAGTCAATATCAGTACGTTTATAACCGAGTCAAGATATGGAACGTCAAAACAGGCGAACTGGTCTTCACTTTGAACTCGCCTAAGTTGGAAATCAGTGGTGTCGCTTTTAGTCCTGACAATCGTTTGCTGGCAGGCGCCGGCCCAGAGGGAATTATTAGACTTTGGAACGTTAAGTCGGGCCAGGAGGAACGCAGTTTTCCAGCCGTTAACGTAAAATAAGCATTAAGTAGCGGCCGAAGAATGAAAGAGCATCCGCAGATTACGCGGATTACGCAGAACGCGAAGTCCATAAGTGTGCAACGAACCGGAAATAATATGAGCGATGCAGCAGAGGATCTCGCGCAGCGGGCGAATCAGGCGTGGAAAGAAGGTCGACGCGAGGATGCTCGCCGCAATCTGCTCGAGGCCGTTGAGCTTTTGCGGCTAGACGATCGCAGATCAGAGTTAGCGCGCGCTCTGAGGAATCTTGGCGAGATCGAGAGACGAACGCCAAATGCCGAGGACGCGCTGCGGCACTACGAAGAAGCTGTCGCCATCTACCGTGGACGAGCCGCTTAGACTCGCGCACACAGTTCGTCATCTCGGCGACGTCCACTGTGAAGCGGGACGTGCGGACTTGGCTGAGCCCTGTTACGTTGAAGCGCTGACGCTCTATCGCAGCCACGAGCACACTCTGCCACTCGATCTTGCTAATGCCATCCGAGGTCTCGCTGCTCTTAACGACGATGACGGCAAGAACCAAGAGGCGACACATTTGTGGCAGGAGGCGCACGATCTTTACGCGACCTGCGACGTGCCTGCGGGCGCCGCCGAAAGCGTTGCGCGCATCGCGCGGCTGGGGACCAAAAAGAACTGACTGGACCTCAGGGAAATTGATCAGCCGGACTGGCACGTCCTCTTATTTCTTTGCGAACTTTGCGGGGACTTTTTCAACTGCGGTTGAGAAGGAATAAAAACCGCAAAGAACGCCAAAATAACGAAAGATTCGCAAAGGCCGGCGCGATAATTCTCAAACCGCGACGCGTCCCATCCTGGAGTGACGAAGGGGTCGACCGACGCGCCAATCGACAAAGGCTCTTCGTTTCATGATTCAACTGTCGCCCATCTTGAACATGGCGCAGGTGAGCTGGCTGGCTATTGACCTACAACCAGAATTGTCATAAAAGCGCATCGCTCTAACAACTCCCCGCTAGGAAAAGGAAAACAACCATGAAAAGATTCTCCCTGCTTCCACTGCTTTTGGCGCTTTGCTTCGCCGGCGCGCACGCACAAGCTCAGGATAACACTACGCCTGGCCCGGTATGGCGCGTATCTACCTATAAAGTCAGGCCAGGCAAGATGAATGATGTTTTGATGGACCTGCGGCAGCACTTCCGTGTGGTTAGTGAGGAGTACAAACGGCAGGGTGTGATTTTGGACTATCGGATATATACCAACACCACTACGGACGGACCCAATGACTGGGACTTTGCGATCGCAACTGCGTACAAGAATTGGGCTGCCCTGGACACGTTGGGACCACAGGCTGATGCCATCACGCTCAAACATTATGGGTCAGCGGAAAAACGCCAGCAGGCTGCTGACGCACGCAACCAGCTGCGCGACCTTGTATCGAGTCGACTTATCAGGGAGCAGACTTTGAAACCCCTTCCGTAAGACTGGACGTTACGCGAAAAGATTGGAATTGAACCGGAGCGAAGCGGCACGGGCATTCTTGCCGCGATGTAAATCATTGCAGCGGCGTAGAGTAGTGATCATCGCTATGAACTTGTGGCACGTCCTCGTAACTTCTTTGCGAATCTTTGCGGGAACTCTGCGTTGCTCTGCGGTTAAGAAGGATTAGAACCGCAAAGGGTGCAAAGGTAACGCAAAAGTTCGCAACGGAACCCGCATCAGTAAATTGGCCGCGGATTTACGCGGATACACGCAGATCAGAACAGGAAGCATTCAATTCTCCGCCGGTAATTTCTTTTCGGATCCAGATTGCGTGTATATTTCCTCCAACATCTGTTTTTTTCAAGGGCGGAAGGGGAGTTATGGACCTGAGCGTCCGCGAAGCGGCGCCAGCCGCCAACGTCCGTACGCAACGAACGCCGTCAAGATCCCCACCACCAGCGGAATCAGCGCCGGCGCGACACCATCTCCGGCGAAGGTGAGCACCGTGGCACCGATCATGATGATCACGAGCCCAAAGGCGGCCAACGGTGTCAGGCCCGGCCTGATCCGTAGGAGTCCCGGAAGAATCAGGCCAAGCGCGCCGAGCACTTCGCACACGCCTATGAAGCGCAGCAACAGGCCCGGCAGCATTATCTGGTTTGGCGATCCCATCGACTTCAGTACATCAAGCGGCAGGACCAATTTCGTTCCACCGGCGAACAGAAAGAGTAGTGCGAGCAGTACCTGAATAATCCAAAGTATGTAAGTCATGATCGGTCTCCTTCGTTTTCAATGAATCCATCGAGTTACTACAAGCCAGACGCTCGCGCATGCGGCCGAGCCGCACCTTGGACAATACTCCGCTGCTCATCATCATACGGCGTTCGTGTCGTGGCCCCGTTTGCGTCGGATCAGCGCGTCAAGGCTCCAGTCGCCGCCGCCCATCGCCGCCATGTACAGAAAAATGAAGCAGAACAGGATGGCAGGCACTCCCTGGTTCTGAAGTGGCCACGGGCCATTTGGCGCATGAAACTGCCAGTATGCGACCGCCATCATGCCGGACAGGATAAACGCCACCGGTCGGGTGAAGAGACCGAGCATGATCGCGATCCCGCCAACGAACTCGAGCACAGCGCCGATGCCTATTTGGGACATTAAGGGAGGGCGGCCAGGTTGACCCGGTATTCCGCCAAACCAGCCGAATAGAATCAGGCCTCCAGACTGGCAGAATAAGAAACCCGTCACGACGCGAAGCAGGAAGTAGGTGACCTGTATGGCACTGGTCGTATTCATAGAAATAGTCCTCGAGACGTTCCAGACTCTGGGTCCAGCCCACTTCCATCCCCTCGAGATACGGGACAGCCTTGGGGGTCGATTTGACGACGAGTGCCTGCAACTCGATTGATGTCTTGCCGCCTTGCTCGGTGAAGGTAACGGTGTTCAGCACTTCGAAGAGGGG
>JALYXE010000588.1 GCA_030947265.1 Acidobacteriota bacterium | reverse complement strand
AATGGGCCACGATGAAATAGGTGTCGCTCACATGCACATCAACTGCGAGCGCCGCCAGAAAGAGCCCGGTCATCCCCCCGACGGTAAAGAGCCCGATAAAGCCTAGTGCAAAGAGCATCGGCGTATCGTAGGAGATTGAGCCTTTGTAGAGCGTGGCGGTCCAGTTAAAGACTTTGATCGCCGAAGGGATAGCTACTGCATAACTGAGAAACGAAAAAACCATTCCCGCATAGACGGATTGGCCCGCGACGAACAGGTGATGTCCCCAAACCAGAAAGCCGAACACGGCAATCGCCAGGCTGGAGAACGCCACAAACTTGTAGCCAAAAATGTTTTTGCGAGAGAAGTTAGCGATCAACTCACTGACTACACCCATGCTGGGCAAGACCATGATGTAAACGGCCGGGTGGGAATAGAACCAGAAGAGGTGCTGGAAGAGCACGGGGTCTCCTCCAGCCGCCGGGTCGAAAATCCCCACGTGCGCCAGCCGCTCAAAAGCCAGCAACAGAATAGTGATCGCAATGACCGGAGTTCCCAACACCATAACCAGCGACGTGGCATAGTGTGACCAGATAAATAACGGCAACCGAAACCAGGTCATTCCGGGCGCGCGCATCGTATGAATCGTTACGATGAAGTTTAGGCCGGTGAGAATCGAGGAGAAGCCGCTGATAAAGATTCCCAAGCCTGCGGCAATCACGTAGGAGTTGGAAAAGGTGGTGCTGTAAGGCGCGTAAAACGTCCAACCGGTGTCGACGCCCCCGGCGAGCAACGCATAAATCGTGATGATTCCGCCGAGCATATAGATATACCAGCTCAGCAGATTGATGCGAGGAAATGCGAGGTCCTTGGCCCCGATCATCATCGGCACTAAAAAATTGCCAAGCGTCGCGGGGATCGACGGGATCAGGAAGAAAAAGACCATGATGATCCCGTGCTGGGTAAAGACTTTGTTATAAGTCGCCGATGAAAGGAGGTCACCCTCAGGGGTCAGCAATTCCAGCCGAATGAACATGGCGTAGAGCCCGCCGATGAAAAAGAAAAACGAAATAGAGCCGAGATAAAGCAGCGCAATGCGCTTATGGTCCCGCGTGAGCAGCCAGGACTTAAGACCGTATTGCGCGTTGATGTAGTTAACGCGCCCCGCTTGTGGTGTTTCAAATGTTTCCATTGCTTTCATAATTCTTACTGCCAAACTACTGGCGATTCGGCGGCGGTGAAGTTGCCGGCGCGACAGGAACTACTGCCTTAGCTGCGGGCGCTGTTGATTGCTCCGGATTCGTAATCTGTAGCGACTTTATGAATGCCATGATTTGAATCAACTGCTCCGGAGTCACTTGCCCCTGGAACGTTGGCATGATTGGTCCAAAGCCGGCCACTAATTTTGCCTGCGGGTTCTCGATCGACTCGCGAATGTAAGCTTCGTCCGCTATCACGGTTTGGTTATTTGTTAGAAGAACCCGCCGCCCGAAGACTCCGGCAAGTGCCGGCCCGCGCCCACCTTCGCCACTTGCGCCGTGACATGAGACACAACCCAGCGACTGGAAAAGTTGCTGGCCGGCCACGGCGGGTGATTGTTGGCCGGAATTACCGCTGAGCCAGTTGTCAAATTCGGTTGCCTGCAAGACGATCACGGACCCAATCATCCCTGAATGATTCGTGCCGCAATACTCGGCGCAGAAAAGGTGATAGGTTCCGGGCTTTGTCGCCTCAAACCACTCGGTCGTGTACCTGCCCGGTATGACGTCAGCCTTAATACGGAACGCTGGAACGAAAAAGTCGTGAATCGTATCCTCGGAAGTCATTATTAGTTTGATCTTCCGGCCGACTGGAACATGAAGTTCATTTATCTCGCGCTGCCCGGTCGAGTGTTGAATCTTCCACATCCACTGCTTGCCAACCACGTAGATCTCGTCTGCGTTTTTCGGCGGACTGGATTCCGCGAAATAAATCTGTGCACCCCAGCCAAACATGCTCATCGCGATGATGAAAGGAATTACCGACCAGAGGGTTTCCAGCTTATGTGATCCGGCTATGGGCCTTGGGATTTCATAAGGTGAACGGCGGCGATACTTGATAACGAAAAAAACCAGGACACCTGAGATAAGCAAGGTAAAAAAGACAGTGACGCCGGAGAGATAAAAATAAAGCGCATCAACCTTCCCTGAAAGAGTGGAAGCGCTTTCCGGAACGAATGGAATCCACGAAGTTTGCATAATGATCTAAGTCGCGCTAAGCCCCGCCTCCGGCTCGCAAATCAACCTGGGAGCTGCCGCGGCGGCGCAATCCAAGTAACAATCCAACGACAGCGATCAAGGTAACAACGCCTCCGAGCCGCATTATGTTCATCACTGCCGCGCCATACTTTCCCGTGGCTGGATCGTAGTGAAAGCAATAGAGCAGCAGCTGATCGACTCGGGACCCAATCTTGTTTTCCGCAGCCTCAATCAAACCAAGACGCAAGTCTCGCGGCGCGTATTCGATTCCGTAGAAATAACGCGCGAGTTTTCCCTGCGGCGTTGTTACGTAAATGGCGCTGGCATGCGCAAACTGGTTTGTAGCTTCGTCGAAGTGATAACGAAATCCGACAGCGTTCGTCAGTCGTTTGATATTCGCGTCGTCCCCAGTCAGAAAATGCCAGCCCTCGGTTGCTGCCTGGCGCCTTGCTTCGGGCAGGTAGTTCACATAAGTATTCTTCTTCGCCGCGGCCAGCGCGGGAGTTTCGCGCGGGTCGAAACTGACTGTAACAACCTCAAACTGCTGTCCCGGCTGGAAAGCCATGACCCTGAAGGATGTCACCATTCCATTGAGCACCTGGTTGCAGAGCATCGGGCATTGGTAATAGACAAGTGAAAGCACCACCGGTCTCTTCCCGAAATAATCACCAAGCCGAACAGCCTCACCATTCTCGTTTCGAAAGACGAGGTCGAGCGGTAGTTGTTCATTAAGCTTCTGATCGATGCCCACATCATTAAGAGCCTTTGGCAAACCGCTCGGAGCCCTGGCCTCATAAGGCCGCGAGCTGTAAAGCGGCGAGTTGCCCTGCGTTTGACTAAACTGCGCGGAAGCAGTGAGCAGTGAGCAGTGAGCAGTAAGCAGCAGAACCAAGAAAGTGGGCAGTGGGCAGTGGGCAGTGGGCAGCAAGGACCAAAACTTGGCGATTAGGCTTGCGGCTTTGCCGCCCTGCAGTGCGGTAAGCCTACGGCTTACGGGCAAGTCAGGTAATGTACATTCGGAGGCTACGCCTCCGAAAGAATTGTAAGGCGCAGCCTTACCAAATATAAGCAGCCTCGGAAAGGCAGAGCCTTTCCGCACTGCAAGGCGGCGAAGCCGCAAAGCATTAGGCGACTGCCAATTAGCGCCTTCTGCCCACTGTCCGCTGCCCACTGCCCACCTCCCACTGCCCACCTTCTTCATTACCTTCTCCTGCCCACTGCTCACTTTCTTCATTGCTTTCTATTCTCGACCTCTCGGCCCGAGCTGGAAGCAGTCGGCATACTCTCTTCATATTGCTCGGCGCCGTTAGAAGAAGCTTCCTGCTTTCGTGAGCGCAGTTCATCGCCTTTGAACAGCTCCTCTATAGCCGTGTTAATTGGATGGCATTCAACGTGCGCGTCTGGCCATAAATCACGGTAGTTACAATTTAGTTGACGTTCCCACTGTTCGCGAAGCGCCCTGTATTCAGCCTGCGGTTCGCGGTTCTCGAGCGGTATCCACTGCCCGTTTTCGAGCTTCACCCCGAATCCTGGTGCTGCTTGCAAGCGAGGCTCCGGTGGCAGTCGCTCCTGCTCCGTCATCGCCATCGGCCCGGGTGGCGGACCCTTCTGCTGCTGCGCGTTTAGGAAATTGAACATGCCCCACATGAGAACCTGAATAATGATTCCAAAGATCGTGAGGCCGACAACGAACTTCACAATTCCCGAAATGTTGACGTCACTTGCTTCATGCGTCACATCGACGTTCTTGATATGCGACACATCAGGCGTCTCCGTAATGTGCCCATGCCCGTTACCGTTGTGTGCAATTTTACCCATAGCTCAATTTAGTGGCCCGAATGTGCATGCGCCTGTTGCAACACTGTTTCATATTGCGGATCGTTAATGGGAATCAAAGCCCGTTTACTTAGTTGCCAGGAAAACATTGCGAGCCATACTCCGCCGATTCCAATTGGAGCAACAACGTCCATCCAGCTAATGCGAAAATGTTCGCCCGTAAAAGTTGGCGCGATCATCCACAACAGATCAAACAAACGCATCACGAGAACCAACGCCGCCACGATCACTAGCTTTCCGGCGTTGCGCTTCAGTGACCGCGACAGCAGGAACAGGAATGGGAACGCGAAATGAAGTATCACGACTGCTAAAGCAGTCACACCCCAGCCGCCGCGCGTTCTCGGCAGGTACCATCGAATCTCCTCCGGCAGATTGCCCGACCAGATGATTAAAAATTGCGAAAATGCAAAATAAGACCACAACATTACGAGCGCTAAGAGGAGTTTTCCCAGATCGTGAAAGTGTAACTGGGCAACCACTGTGTTCATTGGCTCATGTTTTGACAACATTGCCATCACGGCGATAACGAACGCCAGAGCGCTCAAAGACCATGCTGCGACAAAAATGAAACCGTAGATCGTGGACGACCACTCCGGGTCGAGAGACATAAACCAATCAATGGCCGCGAACGTTACCGTAAAGACAAACAGTACCATCCCAGGTCCACTGATCAACTGCATGCGCCTCGTAAACTCACGATCCGCAGTTTGATCTTGTAATATCGACCACCGGTTCAGAAAGAATGCGAGAGCCAACCAGATCGCCAGATAGACTGCGGCGCGAATCGTGAAAAAAGGGACATTCAGATACTTAGCTTTTTCCGCCAGCGCGGCGGTCTTTGCCATCTCCCGTGTATCCGTCCAGCGATAAATCCAGTGAGCGCCGGCGACAATAGGCAGAAACAGGATCACCACCAATGGAAGAGTTCGTGTGGCGGCTTCAAGCACCCGGCGAATTACTAAGCCCCAGCCTCCGCCGGTAAGGTGCTGTAGCATCAAGAGCGCGAGGGAGCCAACCGATATCCCCGCCCAAAAACTAAAAGCAAACAGATAGGAATGGAAAAACTGCGGACGGTCCAGAACGAACCCGACTGCTAAGAGCACCATGAAAATGACGCCAACGATCAAAGCACGCTGCTGAATGCGTTTCACGAGCGGAGGCGGATTGTATGCGAGAGGCATCACGGGTGTGGCCCTCCCGCCTGAGTTGCCGGCGAACGCGCGGCCGATGCTTGAGCGGGGGCTTGAGCGGACGGCGTTTGCGCCTGCTGACTTTGCTGACTTAGCTGCAGCGCGCGAATGTAGGCGATGATGGCCCAACGATCCTGGGCTGGAATTTGTGGCGCATAACTCGGCATCGCGCCCCAGCCGTTTGTTATAGCATCGAAGAAGTGGCCTACCGGCGCCTGCCGCAATCTATCATCATTAAACGAAGCCGCTCGGCGAAACCCGCGTCTTACAATCATTCCGTCCCCGTTGCCGGTCAAACCGTGACAGGCCGAACAGAAAATCTCGTAACGCTCTTTTCCCCGATTCACCATTTCTTTTGTCACCGGAATTGGAAACAGTTCGACGTCATTCGGATAGGCCGCCGCACCCTGAGGAGTCGCACCGGCAACAGAACCTGTCCTCGAGGGCTGTGGTCCGGATTGTGTTTCGGCAGGCGTTGCTGAAGAGGTGGCTTTGCCGCGCTTTTTGCCAGTGAAAAATTCGCTGTCGAGTTTTAGAAAGCCCCGTGGCACGGTTCCTTCAACCAGTTGCCTGGATGACTGTCCATCTGTAAAGAAAGTGGACGAGCGATACGGTTTCATCTTCGGCTGGTCCTGCATGTCGCGCCGGCAGGCAGTGAAAAACAGAAGGCAGAAGGCAGAAAGCAGTAGGCAGAAAGCGCTGCGGGAGGCCTTTACCGCGCCTCGCAAGCTGCCACCACTGGTTGCTGTCTTCTGCATTTGCCTTGCCTGCCTTCTCCTTCTGCTACCGCCTTCTGCCCACTGCGTTCTGCTACCGCCTTCTGCCTACTGCCTTCTGCCTACTGCCTTTCAGACTTCCACATCACTTACATCACTGGCACCCAGCGTTTTCATAAACTGCGTCACTTCGTTGTGTCTGAACTTTGCGTCGTTTGCTTCAATCACGAGGAAGAACCGGTCGCGAGTAGCCAGCGCAAAATTCGGCGCATTGAATACTGGATGATAAGGCTGCGGCAACTTATTTAGCGCCAGCATCCCCAACACCGCCGCAAAGGCGGCAACCAAGACCGTGCACTCGAACGTGATCGGAATAAAAGCAGGCCAACTGTTGTAGGGCTTGCCGCCAACATTCAAAGGGTAATCAATCACTTCCATCCAGTACTGCATGAAAAAGCCGCCCAGCCCGCCGAGTATTCCACCAATCAAAACGATCAGAGGCAGACTTGTACGAGTAAACCCAATCGCGTCGGAAAGTTCTTCAATCGGATACGGCGAGTATCCATTAATTCGCCGGTATCCTTCCTGGTAAGTTCGCCGCGCAGCCGCAACCAGCTCCGACGGGTTATTAAATTCAGCCATGATCCCGTAGAGTGCATGCGTTTTCCGGCGATGACCATGCCCAGACGCGGCCTCGTGCTGAAAAGGCTCTGGGTCTTCCAGATCGTGTTCCCAGGGTTCTTTTGGTTTATCGTCTTCAGCCATTTCAGTTGTAACGCAAACTGCTAATTTGCGCGTCCCTCCGATTTGTAATGCAAACTGTTAGTTTGCCGCGTCGCCTCAATTCGTACATAACTTCCAACTCGCGATCGCAAACTAACAGTTTGCGTTACCGCCGTTTTTACCTACTCGCCGCCCGCCTCCTGCCACTCGTGCCACCTGCCCCTGCCACCTGCTCCAGCCGTCTGTCATTCCTCGACTTCCGCTTCCGGCAGGATGGTCCGCATCTCGAAGATCGAAATCATCGGCAGGAAGCGGATAAACAGAAAAATGAGCGAAAGAAAGAGTCCAATAGTCCCAACGTACATCGACCAGTCCCACATCGATGGTTGATACATGCCCCACGACGAAGGCAAGAAGTCGCGATGCAGGCTGGTCACCACAATCACGAATCGCTCCAGCCACATGCCGATGCTTACCACCAACGAAATCAACCACAGCGCCAAAAGGTTGGACCGCACTTTTTTGATCCAGAGAAATTGGGGCGTGATGATGTTGCAAAGAATTAACGCCCAGTAATACTTGGCATATGGACCATGCATGCGGTTCCAGATCATGAAGCGCTCAAACTGATTGCCGCTATACCAGCCAAAGAACGCTTCCATCACGTAGCCGTAACCGACAATTAACCCCGTGGCCAGCATCACCTTCGCCATGTTGTGCATATGGCGCATCGTGATGAAGCCTTCCAGCCCGTAGAACTTTCGCAGCGGAATCGTCAGCAACAGCACCATCGCGAAGCCCGCGTAGATTGCTCCGGCCACGAAGTAAGGCGGAAAAATGGTTGCGTGCCAACCAGGAATAATGCCAATGGCAAAATCGAAGCTAACAATTGTGTGAACTGAAAGCACTAGAGGGGTCGCCAGTCCTGCCAGCAGCAGATAGGCCATTTCGTAGCGATGCCAGTGTCGCGCCGATCCGCGCCAGCCCATAGCGAGCATCCCGTAAACAATTTGAAAAGGTTTACTGCGGGCGCGATCTCGCAATGTTGCGAAGTCTGGAATAAGACCTACAAACCAAAACATCGCGGACACTGTCGCGTAAGTAGAGACGGCAAACACGTCCCACATCAGAGGACTGCGAAACTGCGGCCAGATGCCCATCGTGTTGGGGTAAGGAAACAACCAGTAAGCCAGCCACGGTCGACCAAGGTGGAAAACCGGATAAATTCCTGCTGAGGCCACGGCAAAGAGTGTCATCGCCTCCGCAAACCGATTAATTGAAGTGCGCCACTGCTGCCTGAGCAGCAGCAGAATTGCCGAGATCAAGGTGCCGGCGTGACCAATACCGATCCACCAGACAAAATTTATGATGGGCATGGCCCAACCGACGGGTTGGTTGGTTCCGAAGATGCCGACGCCTGTAAAGACGAGATTTGTAATCGTTAACAGAAGCAGCTGGAAGAGGACAAAGGAAATTGCGAAGCCGATGAACCAGCCGAGGGGGGTCTTTCGCTTTAAGACGATCGAGCTGATTTTGTCGGTCACGGAGGCAAACGTTAGCCCCGGATCGATGACCGGCGCTGTCGTCGTATGAATCGGACCTTCGTTATGTGGTTCGTCGGGCATTCAGCTAATCAGCCAAAGTGGGCAAAAACTTGAACTGCTTGAGATCTTCCGGCAGCCGCGTAGCGGCGCAATGTTTATAGACCCCGACTCATTAAAATGACCTAGCTCCGTAGGGGCGAAATATTCCATGACGTTCATAAATGGGCTCAAAGGAGATGAGCAGTCTCGCGTCTATAAACATTTCGTGCCTATTGGCACTTTCAGAAGAACTGCCAAAGTCCCTTCTATCAATTATCAAGCTCGCCTCAGTACGGGCGATGACAGGCAGGAATGCCTGTCCTACTGGATCTCCGGGTTTGGATTGCGCAATGCCGATAAATAGGTCGTGCGCGGGCTCGTATTCAGATCCGCAAGCAAAGAATAGTTTCTCTGCTCCGCTTTCAATTTTGAAACACGGCTGGTCGGATCGTTGACATCGCCAAACACGATCGCCTCAGTCGGACATACAGCCTGGCACGCGGTCACGATTTCGCCGTCACGGACGTTTCGTCCCTCGAGTTCCGATTGAATTTTTGCGCCCTGGATGCGCTGGACACAGTACGTACATTTCTCCATCACGCCGCGGCTACGCACAGTCACGTCTGGGTTGCGCATCAACTGATAGGTTGGCGTTTCCCAATCCTGATACAAAAGAAAATTAAATCGCCGAACTTTATAAGGGCAGTTGTTTGAACAGTAACGCGTACCAACGCACCGGTTGTAGACCATATCGTTCAAGCCTTCCGCACTGTGCACGGTCGCATGGACCGGGCAGACCGGCTCGCACGGCGCATTCTCGCAATGCATGCATGGTACCGGCATGAAGTTTGTGCCTTCCGGATTGTTTGGGTCTTCGCCTTTAAAGTAAGTGTCAACGCGAATCCAATGCATCTCGCGGCTGCGAACTACCTGCTCTTTTCCGACAATGGGGATATTGTTTTCCGACTGGCAGGCAATCGTGCAGGCATTGCAGCCGACGCAGTTGTTCAAGTCGATCGCCATGCCCCAGGCGTAGTTCAAACCGTTTCCCTGATTTTGATAGTCGTAAAGCTCCGGCTGATAGAGCGTGTCATCTTTTGGAGGCGCTCCGGTTTCACCGGCTTCATGCTTGCCATGCATGTAATCTTCGAGCGTTTCCGTGCGCAGTATGTCGCGGCCTTCCATCGAGAAGTGAAGCTGCGTCACCGCGAGCAAATGTTGGGTGCCGGCTTTTTCAACCTGGACCCCGCCCAGGGACCATGGCGAATCAGATGTGCGAATTTCATAAGCATTGAAGCCGTGACCGTTGCCGATTCGGCCGGCGAGTCGGCGACCGTAACCGAGATGAATGGTGATGACTTCGTCAGGTTGACCGGGTGTTATCCAGGCCGGTACTGGATCGCTAAGCGTGCGCCCCTGGTGAGTGATTTTCAGTGTGTCGACATAGATGTCGCCGCCCTTTTTCCCAATTGTCTTATCAAGCCCCAGTCGCTTTGCGGTGTTAGGACTGACGAGCGCTGCATTGTCCCAGGTTAGCTTTGAGAGCGGCTTTGGCAACTCCTGCAACCAGCCGTTGTTTGCAAAGCGGCCATCGTAAATCGTGGGGTCGGTGCGAAAGACGAGTTCGAACCGGGTGTTGGGGGTTGGGGGCTGGGAGTTGGGCGCATTAGGCTGGCTGAGATTGCTTCCATTAACTGAAACACTTTTCGGCGGCAGAGCTGTGCCTGGAATGAATCCATCATGAACACACTTGCGCCACCACGTTTCAAAATCCCCCGACGGCGCGACGGACGCCAGTTGGTTTCCATTCTGGTTCTGTCCGCTGCCTCCTGCTCCTGCCTCCTGCCTCCTGCCTTGGGCTGTCTGCTGTTTGCTGTTTGCTGTTTGCTGATTGCCTCCCGCCTCCTGCCGTCTGCCTCCTGCCGTCTGCCCCTGGCTCCGCCAGTAATCACGAATGATGTCGTAGAGCTTGTGGTCATATTGCGGCGTGAACACCGCCAGCAACTCATGCGCACTCTTGTTTTGATAAAGAGGTTCGATCAGCGGCTGGACGATGGTCACCGTGCCATCGTAGGACCGTGTATCACTCCAAGCTTCAAGATAGTGAGTTTCCGGAATGTGCCAATGACAAAGCTCTGAAGTCTCGTCGCGGTATTGATTGAGATGCACCCGCAACTTCGTCTTGAACATCCGATCTTTATCGAGTTTAAGGTCTGCGGGCGTGTTGTAAACCGGGTTGCCGCCAAGGATGACTAGCATCTCAACCCGGGAACCATCGATATCGTTGACCAGATCTTGGAGCGACTGCCTCTGATCGACTGAATTTGCCTCGAGGGGATCGGTGTAGAAAACGGTCTTACCAACGTTGCCGAGCGCATCGTTCATCGCATGGGCCAACGCATGAACCGCTGGCGGCGCTTCTTTGCCAGCAATCACAATGCTCGCGCCTTTGTGCTGTACGAGATCCCGAGCAATTATTTCAACCCTCTTCCCGCTCGCAATTGGCCGAGAGCCTTCAAAGTTCGGCGGGTTTGTTGCGAACGGGCCCTCCATGCCGAGGAACGGCTCTCCGGCGCCCGCCTGCCAAACTCTAGCGGGAGAAGAGGGGGTTAACTGGGAGGCAATCGACTGCGCTATCACCAGTAGTTCGCTCGGCCGAACTACCCACCGATGATCAGCGCTGGCCCCGGTCGTTGTCGGCGTCGTCTCAATCACGTAAAGGCGGCTCATCTCCTTCTTGCCTTCAGTGATTCGTCGCCGGGCAGCGAAATCGCGCGCGTACTTGAGGGTTCCGGGTAATGCCGCGAGGAAATCGGCGTCGAGCGAGAGTATGCGATCGGCTTTGCTGAAGTCGTAGATTGTGTTTACGGGCTGGCCAAAAGCCATCACGGCTCCGGCGCGCGCATTATCGTTATTTGCGGGTTCGTATTGATGCCACTTTGCCTGCGGAAATTCTGTCAGAATCCCTTTCATCTGCGCCGCGAGCGTCGGCGAGGTGATTGTTTCCGTCAGGAAACGCAGCCCCGCGCCTTGCTTCGGGCGTTGCTCATCAAGGGCGCTGCGAATCTCACCGACGAAGGTCGACCAGGTCCTGGCCTCTTCACGGTAGAGCGCAATCTGAGATCGATCTGGATCGTAGAGGCTCAATATCGACGCTTGCGAAAAAATATCTGTGGCGCTGGAACCTCGATCCCGAGGATCACCGTTTCGGCTGTTCGGATGATCAGGATTTCCTTCGAGCTTCGTGGGCCGGCCTTCGTTGCTCCTCGCCAACAATGGTGTAGCAATCCCACCGAGAGACGTCGCGGTTGCAAAGAAAAGCGCTTTGCCTGGAACCTCATACTCAGGTTGCTTTACGTAAGGAACAATCTTTTCGGGGGGCTGAAACGCGCATCCGCTCAAGCCGGCGAGCGCAAGCGACGCCCCCATTAACTTAAGAAACGTGCGGCGCTCGAACGGATCGTTCCATTCTTGTGCGTGCTGCGGGTATTCCCGTTCGACAAACTCGCGAAACTCCGGGGCGTCGGCAAGCTCCTCAAGGCTCCGCCAATAGGTCTTAACCTGGAACGCGGATTTGTCAGTACCACTTGATACTGACCTGTCCTGCTGATCGAGAACATACTGCCTCATCAGCTTGAAATTTATGTGCCGGTCTTCACTCATCTTGCTTTTATGAGGTCAGTACCACCACGCGGTAGCGGGTGGGT